>NZ_JAEQDE010000200.1:0-2855 GCF_020737865.1 Microcoleus sp. PH2017_35_SFW_U_B | reverse complement strand
TAGCATCCCACTTACAGAAGTCACAACCACTTATGTCAGATTTTTTGGTTCCTACTCTTCTAGGATAACTGGGGTTATATTTAATTGCAAGCCCCTAAGTTGGAAGGCCGAAGCAACACGATTGACGGACAATTCCTCTGAAACCTCTAGATAAATCTCGGGAAAATCAGCGAAAATTGTTTTGAGATTGCTGGCCATCAAAAAACTTAGTTTTTTTACCTCATCCCCAGAATTGATCTGTGGAGCAATCTTTCTTTCTTCTTCCTTCAAAACTCGCAATTGCAAAAAATCCTCTGCCTGCGGGCAGAGGATTTTTTCGCAAAGGACACAAATCACTCGCTCGGGGAAGACAAATTGGTAAATCGTGAGCCACAATTGTTATGGAAACCTACTAATGAGGAGAGAGCGATGCAATTTCCCCCCGCACGCCGAATCTTAGCTCCATTTCTGATCTCGGTACTGCTGCTCGTGACTTCCTGCGGTCAGAATCAGCCCCCCTCCCGCTGGGACAAAGCCCAGCAGGAAAGCACCCAAAAATCGACTAAAGCCAAGCAGACAAATGCTGACAAATCCACTGCTAGTAATCAAAACCTGCCCAAGAAGGCAGTTGCAGGCGGTAAGTTAAATAAATACTTCCCGTCTGCTGGCGGCGGATTCGATCGCGTTTTCGCTCAAGAAAAATCCGGTTTTGCTGAAGCTAAACTGAACAAAGGCGGTAAAAATGTCGCGGTGCTTTCGATTAACGACATCGCCGGCAACCCCAGCGCCGGAGCCAAATTCCAGCAAAGCACCAAGCAAATTAGCGGCTATCCCGCTGTCAGTCAGGGCGCTAACATCACTGCTGTTTTAGTGGCAAATCGCTATCAAGTCAAAGTTCAATCCCGCGATCCCTCTTTTACCGCTAGCGAGCGCGAAGCTTGGCTGTCAAAATTTAACCTGAGCGGCCTTGCTAGTGTGAAATAGCAGTGTCTCAGATCGAACTTCTCGCCCGACTCTAGCTCTGGCGCTATCAAAACTATGTCTGCCAAAATCAGACTGTGAAGTTCTTGCCATCTACCAAAAGTAATACCTTTGATTTCTGTTCAACAAGGAGTTTTTTGTGAGCAAAACAGTCTTTGAATTAGTCGATCAACTGCCTAAAGACAACATGACTGTCAAAGCCCTGCGAGCGCTTGACTTTGTTGTTCCAGGCGAGTGGAACAATTTAGTTGGCTTTGAAAATACCATTCGTACGGTAACAGGCGAAACTGACGAAGATATGATCCAGCAAATTGGCGATCGGGCCATCACCCTCTACAACGATAAATCGGAAGGCTACCAACGCGCTCTCTGGCTTTACCAAACGATCGACAGTGCCTCTAGCGCCCTCGGTACAGCAGCCCTAGCTAACAAAGTCGCCCAAAATGTGCCGTTTTTGTCCGTGCTGGGAAATCTCACCCCCAAGCCTGAAAAAGCTCAGACGATCGACCTTTCTCTAAAATTAGTCACTGAATTGCTCGCTTTTTGCCAAATTAACGGCATTCCTGGCGACAGCATCGGCGATTTTGCCGGGGCTTTGGGCGACTACGGCGGTGAATCCCTGATGCGGATGGCTGCTTTGGTTTGTTTTGATGGTTTGATTCCCCTGGGCCCAGACTTTATCATGGCTACTCAGTCTTGGATTCAAAAGCTCTCCCCTAGCGATTTGCAAGACAATCCGGCGTTTAAGTCGATCGGCGGTATGATTCCTGGTGGTAATCCCGCAGGCCAACTCGGATTTATCGGCGAAAGCTTTAACTCGGTTTCCGGCTGGATGGGCTCGTTTGTGAGCGATCGAGGTTTGACTCCCCAAAACGTTATGGGGCACTTACAGAGTTTTGTGGAAATTTCTGCCGACAAGGTGGACTACGTGGGCGCTTTCCTGGACATGACTACCAACTACTACGAACACACGGGCGTTCAAACTCTCGCCCACCGTTTGATTGAACGAGCTGTCGCTGAGATTTAGAATAAGCATAGTCCTCAGTCATTAGTCAGTAGTCATCGGTTAGTAGTTATTGGTTATTAGTTATTGGTTATTAGAAACAACAACTAAAACTAACAACAAATAACAACCAACAAACAACTACTGACTCCTGACTCCTGACTCCTCTACTCATCACTTTTTAAAAGGAAGCACCAATGGCAGAAGAACCGAAAAATCCAGCAGCAGGCGAAGCCGAAACAGAGGCCCTTTCTGCTGAAAACGCTCCGAGTTCCGACACTCCGGAAACCAGCGACATCCCCAGCGCTGACAAGCCTGCGCCCGCTGCTAAAAAAGCGGCCGCCAAGCCAGACGGTGACAAGCCCCCAGCTAAAGCTAAAAAGGAAAAAGCACCTGCTGTTGAAGACAAGCCCTTTGCGGAATTTATTCAACAAGATTATTTGCCCGCCTTGCAAACTGCTTTGACCAAGCAGGGCGTTAAGGATTTAGATGTGAGTTTGACCAAGCAAAAACTCCCCGTTGCTGGCATGAGTTCCGCCGGAGATTGCTGGCAAGTAATTGGTAAATTTCAAGAAGGTCAGCGCCAATTTAACTTGTATTTTCCTCAAGAAGATATTCAAAGTCAAAGAGCATTTTCCTGCGCTGAAAATAACACCAAAACCAGCACTTTAGAGCCTTTTTTGATAGACGAGCGCAAGATTACCCTAGACCTCATGGTCTTTGGTGTCGTCCAGCGGCTTAATGCTCAAAAATGGCTGAATCTTAATTAGTTATCGTGCAGTGCGAGCGTCCCGCTCGCGAGTCTTAAGATAGCTCGCGAGTCTTAAGATAGCTCGCGAGTCTTAAGATAGCTCGCGAGTCTTAAGATAGCTCGCGAGTCTTAAGATAGCTC
>NZ_JAEQDE010000199.1:0-3279 GCF_020737865.1 Microcoleus sp. PH2017_35_SFW_U_B | reverse complement strand
AGTACCCGAAAGTTTAACGATTCCTTTCTTCAACTGTTTACTACTAATCGCTTGAATCGTGTAGACGAGAAGGTTTCGCCCTTTGGTCTTGTCTTTGTACTTTGGCAATTTCGGGCGACCCGTGAATTTTGAAGAATCGGCTTTATAACCTTTAACGGCTTCAAAAAACGATTTCCAATTCTGATCTAGAACCATCAAGATTTGCTGGCTTACTTTAGCAGGTAAAGCCTTGTAGGCTTGATGAGACTTCATCAATCGGTTCATCTCGTTGTAATTAACGTAGCCCCATCCATAGATAAAGTTATGACGAATGACGTAGTTAGCAGCATTGTACAGATTTTTGGATTTGAAAGCTAGTTCGTCAATTTCGGCGAAACGGTGTTCCGTTGATTTAATGATGTGCCTCTCTGTTAGTTGCATTTGAGACTTCCGTTTTTTGGGCTATGCGTATTCCTTGTTCAACATTCTCAACAATATAATACCATTATTGTTTATAATTGCTTATAAACTCAATGAAGTTTTACAATACCAATTTCAACAATCAATGCAACAGTATCTGTAGGGTGCGTCGCCACTGCTAATCCTCAAAAAAGAGAAAAAATCTCATCGCGACGCACAACCGAGAATCTTTGAGAACACAACCATCCATTTAACTCTACTTAAATTTGGTGTTGTAGCCAGAAATTTTCATGCTTAGTATAATATTGCGATCAGTCCAAATATTCCCTCGGCATTGCAGCATCTGTAAAAATTGGTAGCGTTTCCCAAATTTTCAGCCATTCCGGCAATTCCGCTAATGTTTTGAGCTGAAACGACATTTCTATTAAGGAAAATTCTAAATTGTGGAAATCTTGAATAAGTTCGGCTTTCAAGAAGATTTCATTTCTAGCTAAATCTGGAGCATTAGTCGCGAACGCTATACTGTTACCAGCATCTAAATTGCAGATATAAACTTGTGCGAACACACTTTGAATTGTTTTAACCGCCGCCGCATTAAACTCTTGTTTGTGGAATAGGTGGATAGCTACAACGCCCGTATTTGACAAGTGCGTTTTGCAGAGTTGGTAAAATTCTTGTGTGACCAATGGATAGGGCATATAGCCGCTGCCAAAACCAGCATCCACAATAATTATATCATTTTTTATGGTGGGATTTTGTTCGGCAAGATATTGACGACCATCTTGAATGGCTACTTTTAGTCTGTCATTAAATTGAATGCCAAAAAACTTTTGAGCAACTTCGACAACTGTTGCGTCTATGTCAGCAGATTCGACTATCGCGTTAGGGAAATAGTGATGCAAAATTCTGGGAAGAGTGCCACCCCCAAAACCGATTATATAGATATTTTTTGGTTGAGTTTTCCAGAGTAATGCTAACAGCATTGCTTGGGAATATGGAAATATTAATTTAAGTGGATTGTTGAGGTCGAGGATTGATTGAGCTACACTTGTACTCAAAGTTTCTCTGTCTACCAAAACCAGGAGTAAGCATGATTTATCTTTTTTGATTGCTACAATGCTGTCGCCGGAATCTTGCTGAAATATAATGCCATCTGGCTGTTTTTTAAGCCAGTCAATCTGTTGGTTGGCAATTGCTAAATAATACCAATTATCTAAAATTGTGCAACACTCTTCGACCCCCCCTAGCCCCCCCTTGCTAAGGGGGGGGACAAGAATACTGTTATTTCGTTGAAAATTGGTATAATTATTGTTTTGCTTGCCTGCATCATAATTCATAGTATTCTAAATTAGACGTTTGAGATTAAAAATTGATGACTAAAATCGTGGTTGGGATCTGACGTATAGTTTCATTATTGTTGAGAACTTATATCAAATCTAAAATCTAAAATCGAATCACCTCAATCCCAATAATAGCGCGATTCCGCCGATCGCACAAACCACACCCACAACAGCCCGGAGACTAACCTTTTCGCCCGCGAGTACGGCTAGAGGCAGTATAAACAGGGGACTTGTAGAACTAAGTGCTTGAGCGATGGCTGCGGGTGCATATTTCAAGGAAGTCTGTTGCAGGAAAATTCCGAGATAGGTTCCCAAAAAAGCTGCTAAAATTATTGCACCTAATATTTTTGGCGCTTTTAATTGTTGGAAAGTGCCAAGGTTTGTGGGGTTGAGAAAGCACAGCATGACTGCCATACCTCCGCTCAAACGTAAGGCCGCTGTCCACAAGGGATCGATATCTATTTGAGCGAAGGCGGCGCGGGATAAAACTGCTCCGGCTGCGTGGGCTGTTTGTCCTAATAAACTAATGCCTAATCCTTGCCAAAGATGTTTTGATGGTAAGGTGGTTTCGGCTGTTCGTTCGGCAATCACCCAAGCTACGCCGCAGATTGTTAAAAGAATGCCTGTACAAGCAATAGGCGATAGCTTTTCTTGCAAAAATATCAAGCCGAATAAAGCTGTCAAAGGGGGAGATAGGGTTTCTAAAAGCAGCGCTCGCCTCGCGCCTAAATATTTTAATACGATAAAGAAAGCGGTGTCTCCGATGCCAATTCCTAGGGCGCCGCTGATGAGCAGCATTGCTAAAATATTCGGGTTTACGGATGGTAAGGATTTGCCTAAGATTATTATCGTGGTAAGAAGCATGACCAGGGCGATCGCACCTTTGAGCAAGTTTAGTACAACTGCGGGGATTTGCTGTCCGACTCGCTGCCAGATTGTGGAAGATAGAGCCCAGACAAATGCAGCACCTAAAGCCGCGATTTCACCGATAAAATTCATGTGATTTTAGATTTTAGTTTTGACATACTCCCCGGCGTAAACGCGCGGGGATTCTTCATCGACTGATGCTACCTTTCATAGTCTTACTCTGTCTCCGCGTACATTTAAGGTCGTGCCGATGCCCCATGCCGACCATTTCTATATTCCTAGCAGCATTTTCATCTCTATCTTGCTCAACACCGCAACTGACGCAAAGCACGCGATCGAATAGATAAATCAATCTTGCCCCATTTGAATCCACAATCTGCACAGATTTGGCTAGTCGGTTCCCATCTACTAATTACCTTGAATTCCCTGCCAAATTTCTCAGACTTACCCTCACAAAGAGTCCTGAATTCTCTCCATCCTTGCAGACTAATTGCCCTGGCAAGTTTACGATTCTTGACCATCCCCGACACGTTCAAATCTTCCAAAATAATTACTTGGTTTTCGTTGACTATTGTGGTTGACAATTTGTGTAGGAAGTCTTGGCGGGTGTCGGCAATTCGATTGTGTAACTTGGCAATTTTAATGCGAGTTACATTCCTTCTTTTAGAATCTT
>NZ_JAEQDE010000092.1:0-58400 GCF_020737865.1 Microcoleus sp. PH2017_35_SFW_U_B | reverse complement strand
TTTATTCCTGTAGTTTTAGGACTGTGGACTAAAATTACTAACGTAGATGTCTAACATTGACTACTTTTGGGTAGCTTTGTCCATGTTTTTACGAGCGGTAAATTCACTTAAGGAATAAGAATTAAATAACTTACAATTTTTATTCTTCTTGTGGGATGGGCGTCCCGCCCGTCCTTTCTGGACGGGCGGGACGCCCATCCCACAAATATGTGTAAATTATTTAATTCGCGATCCTAAATGAAACGTAAAATACAGCTTGCACTCAAGCTGGCTCTGTTGCTCTTCTTCCTTCCTTTTAGATTAAGTGAACTGTTTGATGCCTTCTTGCTTCTTCATTCTGCTTGGTGACGTTCTTGCAAGTAATTTTGCGACAGGGGAGTCCGTACCGCCGGCAGTAACTCTTCTGGTTTCGTGCCTCGTTGCTGTGAGTGCCGCCACCCAAACAAGCCAGCACTCACAGCAACGGGGAACAAGCAAAGCATCACTACCAGACATTTTTGCAATCCCGATTGTTTGAACGATTTCGGAGTCGGTGTAGTTACCCGAGTTGCTTGGATCGCCGCCGACTCAGAATTAGGAATAGAGTTCGGTGAATTAGCAGCAGAAGACCGATCGCTCTGGTGAACCCAATCCCTGCGATCTTTTAATTGGTCGGGAAAATATTCCCAGACTTCGCCGTCATCTGTGTCTGACTCCTGCGGTTGGTTGGCTGCGGTTGGCGGGTATGGGGCGATCGTCGAGAGTGCAGGCGGCGCCTTCCATTCTGTACCCCCTCCCGCCGACGGCGTTCCCGGTAGGATTAAATTTGGCACCGGAGAACCGGATGGCCCGCTTTGGGCTGGGGCGCCCGTCAGATAGCCGTCAAAGTCCGGGTGCTGGTAGAGAATCGGCAAAGCCCAGTATAACTGGTGAGAACCGTAGGCAGAAATTAGTCCCGCCCTGGCCCGACTCAGGCTGAGATCGACTGGATAGCCTTGATTCAGGTTGCGGTAAAACAGTCGCGTCAGAGTTAGGGCTACATCGTCGGGAATGCTTTCTGCCATTGCTAGCACTGCCGGAATGCCCCGCTTGATTAAGGCTGCGGTTAAATTGCGTTCCGAACTGTCCTCGCCGATGTCTGAGGGGTCGCCGTAGGCCCCGCGGCAGGAATTGAACACGGCCATCTGAATGCCGTTGTTAACCAGCAATCCGGCTAAGTCGTCGCCGCTCAAGGTTTCGGTTAACCCGGTGCGGCTGCTGACTAGGTAGAGTTCGCCACCTCTGGAACCTAAGTTGCTGTGGCCTGCGTAGTGCAAGACTTGGTAGTGTCCTTGTTCTAGGGCTTGAGTAAGCTGTTCTCGATCGGGCTGTTCGAGAATCGTCAGTTGAATTTCGGAGTGTGGGCCGTTTTTGAGGGGATTAGCGCTCCGGTTTTGCAGTTCTTGTTGCAAGTGGAGCGCTTCTCGTTTGAGCTGCAAGCTGTCTCGATCGCTCGGAGAGGCGATCGCCACTAAAATTTTTAGCGGGCCGCTGCTGGGTACCACCCGGGTTTGTTTGAACAAACTTGTACCTGGTTGGTAGCGGGAAAACACGACATCGGTGCCGGTTGCTAAAGGGCGATCGCCCGCGTGCAGCACTTCCCACGGCAGCCGCGGCAAGTGCCTGCCTTTGAGTCCCAGGCGCAGTTGCAGCACTTCTCGGCGGTGCTGGGCGATGCCTTGAGCGCAAGTCCAGCTATCGCGCAAGTTTCCTTGAAACAGTCCGCTGTATAATTGTTGCCCCAGGGCTACTAAATTCGGCGCTGAGTTTTTTGTCGATCGCCCTGTGCGACCGGCAGCACCAGTTCCTTGGAACACGCCCACCATCGGGTCATTCATCAGTTGAGCAGACAGTGCCAGCCATTGGTCGATCGGCCAGCGGACTTGTTGCTCTGCTAAGGGTACACCGGGTGCAACCTTTTCTGTCCGCACTAGATATTCGTCGTCCCCAACTGGGGTGACTGAGAGTTTAAATTCTTGGCTCACCAATTTAGCGCCCCCCCGCCTCAAGTCTGAATGTGCCTGCGTTTTTGCAGCTAGCAATCGCGATCGGCCAACTAATTTTTACTCTTTCAATCAAAGTTTCTGAATGCGCTTCCCCCGATCGGGCGATCGCTGGGATCAAATATATTTGTTCAAACACTTTGAGGCTATAAAACTTGTACTTTAATAACAGTTTATTAGTTTTGATTGCCCTATGGCTTGGTGAAAGCCGAATTTTCTCCAATCTTGCTATTTTGAACATTTTGCACCTCTACCGCAGACCCCTTTACATTCGTCGGAAACTTGAGTTTGTCATTGCTCAGTAAAGTTAAATAGGAGGCACTTTACCAGGCGGATCTCTAGTTCTTATTAAGATTACTTCAGCTATCGCCCACCTGTTTCAGGGCAATATCGCAGGCAATTTTGAGTAAATTTTTGGCGGTAGCGATCGATCGCTGTGTCCTCACCACTTATCCTCTACCATCAACCCCCCATTTCAAATCTTGATTTTGTGTCAATTAATGAATTGGTCAGCCGGCGAGTCCTCATCCGTAAGCCCTGAGTCCTCATCCATAAGCCCTGAGCGGCGATCGCTAATCGATAGAGCGACCCTCTAAAATTCCTCATCGATTATTGCTAATTTACCGCTTCTATGTTAATGTTATTTTTTTGTTTAACTGTCTTAATCTAGCTAAAGTGAAGCAGGAAAAATAAAGTCAAGTGTCCGAGAAGTTTTCAGAATACAACTGCTATCGAATATTCCAGCCCTTTCCAGCAACCAGGATTTTTCTCATCTAGAGGACTGAGCCTCATCCAGCCTCTTTTTCGGTGAAATATTGGGAAAAGGCAACCATAAACTTACAAATAAACCGGGTTTATCGTGTCCACCACGGGTCATTTGCGCTCAAAATGCCGATCGAGCTTGTAATTTTAACCAAAAACAATGCCACTTTTCAGTTGACAGTTGACTGTTGACAGTTGACTGTTGACCGCTTGAGGGCTACCTCTCCATAAAAGGAAGAGGATTGAAACAGTGAAGAATTTTGTTTTATTTCCCCCTAAAAGGAGGAGGCTTTAAACCCATTCTTCTTGGCAAAAATTAATGCAATTGTAGGCAAGGTTCAAGACAATACAAAATCTGTCATTACTAATCTCAAATTTAAAATCTCAAACCTAAAATCGTATAAATTATGTGTTTATTGCTATGTGTTATAGAATTTTACAAGAAAGAATTAGTCGAAAGCCGGAACCCGGAGCGGGAGAAATTAAAATCAGGCTATTCATTACTCCAATACTCGGACTTTTCGGTAGAGGCCGCTCTCAAACTGTCAACTGTCAACTGTCAACTGTCAACTGTTGAAAATCTGTATTGAGCCAGATATTATTGGGCAGAATTGCTATTTTGTTCTAAAATACAAAATCTTATCAGTTCGCGAGGCTGGCTCGAATTCAGATAAACTTATACGACAGAAAATTAAAACAAATATTTGCCGGGGCGAATCATCTAATTTATTTATTAATCATCGGGAACTAAAATTAGGAGCGTACAGTCACTGGCAAAAGAGATGCAAATCCTAAGTCAGGGAAGGATTTGTCAGAGCTGGGAGTGTTACAAAAAGTTAAGGCAACTAGGCTCGATCGCAGGAAAAGCAAGGTAAAATTTGGGTAATAAAGGTTTTGGGTAGTTATGTGGGAGTTGTCAGTTGCGAGTTTACATTCTGCAAATCCACTGTAGAAATTACGTAGAAAATCTACAATCCGGCCCATTTAGGCGCGGCTTACTGTAGAAATTACGGATAACATCAAAAGCGAGTTGCGCTCCGGCGCAGGACTTGGGGTGTATGTCGCGGCTTAATTATTTGGGGTGGGCAATTGCAGAATATACAACTCGCAACGGATGGAAATAACCCCTTGCAGTTTAAATAAATAGCATCTATAAACAGAAAGGTAGGACATCAGCCGCTCTAACAGGCGAAAGTATGAAGTTGTAAAATTATGCTTCTGCTACATCCTCCTTGCTGATAAACTGACTCAAAGAAACTCAGCCCTTTTGTGGAAATATCAAAGATGAAAGAAGAAATGTTGGAAAATGTATCGGGAACACTTTTTCCAGATCGAGATGAAACAGAAATTTCTGACCTAAAAAAAACCACTTTGTTTTCACAGATCGCCCTGGATGATGAGCAGCCAAAACTCGTGTTTTCCCCCAGCGAGCTCGATCGACTCGCCGATTTTCGGGATGCTAGTGCTATCAATTCCGATAGCGGGTTAGGCAAGTTAGTGGACGATGCGATCGCACAAAACAGCGGCATCACTAACGGCAAAGTTCCGAATCCGCCTAAGGACGAATCCCCCAAAGTTACTGATGATAGCAGCAAAATTCCTGAATTGAGCGGTGTACCCGAAGAAGGTGCGGGCGACAAAAAAGACAAAGACAAAAAAGATGACAGCGGTAGCGATCCGCAGACGATCGAAGGTACCGATGGCGATGACATAATTGTTGCCACGGGCGCTAACCAGTCGCTGTACGGCAAAAGAGGCAAAGACAAACTCAAAGGAAAGAGTGGCAAAAATAAACTCTATGGAGGCAAAGACGGCGACGATTGCGAGGGCGGCGATGGCGATGACGAAATAAGAGGCGATCGCGGCGACGACAAGTGCGACGGCGGCGAAGGCAACGATACCCTCTACGGCGGCAAAGACAACGACACTCTTTCTGGTGGCACCGGCAACGATACCTGCAAAGGCGATGACGGCGATGACTGGGTACACGGTAACGACGGCAAGGATGACGTTGACGGCGGCAGCGGCAATGATACCGTCTACGGCGGCAAAGGCGACGACACCTGCAATGGTGGCGAAGGCAACGATACTGTCAGGGGCGATCGGGGTAACGACAACGTTAACGGCGGCGAAGGCAATGACACCGTTAACGGTGGCAAAGATAACGATACCGTCATCGGCGGTGCTGGCAATGACGATTGCAGCGGCGACGACGGCGACGACACCGTAATGGGAGGCAGCGGCGACGACACCACAACAGGTGGTGCCGGCAACGACAACGTTAGCGGCGACGAAGGCGACGACAGCGTTGTCGGCGGCGACGGCAAAGATACCTTGATCGGTGGCGAAGGCAACGACGCTTGCAGCGGCGACGAAGGCGACGACAGCGTTGTCGGTGGCGCCGGTGACGACACCGTGATGGGCGGTACTGGCAACGATACCCTCGTTACTGGCGACGGCAATGACATGGCAGACGGCGGCGATGGCGACGACAGCGTTGTCGGCGGCGGATCTGGCAACGATACGCTGATGGGTAATGCTGGCAACGATACGATCGTTGGCGGTACTGGCAACCATACCTGTAGCGGCGGTGCTGGAAATGACGTTTTTGTCATGGATATGGGTAACAATACCACTCCCGGAAGTTCCGTCATCACTGACTACGCAGACGGCTTCGACAAGTTTCTACTGTCTGGCAGCTTGAACTTTAGCAGCTTGTTGTTTGTACAAGTCGGCCTCAATACCGAAATTCGACTCAGCAGCAATCAGTTGGTGCTGGCACTATTGTTGAATGTTAGCGCCACGATTCTCAATGCTGGCGACTTTTTGGGAGTTAATGGTAGCTCTCCAAGCCCAAGCCCAACTCCAACTCCAACCCCAAGTCGAATAGTTAGTACCCCTCCGCGATCGCAAGCCAACAAAACACTCACTGTCGGTTCCGACGGCTTGCCACAAACTATTACTGGTGACTTGTTGAAGTTTGTCGATAACGAGCAAAGTGCTAGCGAAACAGTCTTTAAGTTAACGGAGCTCCCTGATGCTAAAACCGGGAAACTATTCTTTAAGGGAGTAGAGGTAACACAAGTCGGTTTGAGCTTCACTCAAGTAGACATTAGCCTCAATTTGTTAACTTTCCAAGCTGTAAAAGGTTTTAGCGGTGCGGCTAGTTTTGGTTTTGAAGTAAGCGACGGCAGAAATATTGTCACCAGCCAACGTTTTAGCTTCAATGTCGAGCAAAATATCTTTAATTTTGCTGGCAATACAACTCCTCAAGTGATTGTCGGTTCGCTCACGCTAGATAACGACATCGAAGGCGGCGACGGCGACGATACCATTACAGGCGGTAACAAGACCAACAAAATTAAAGCAAACAAAGGCAAGGACAAAATTAAAGGTGGCGATGGCGGCGATAACGATATCGACGGCGGCGATGGCGATGACGAGATCGAAGGTGGTAAAGGCAAAAACAAAATTAAAGGAGGTAACGGCAAAAACAAAATTAAAGGTGGCGATGGCGGCGATAACGAGATCGAAGGTGGCGATGACGATGACGAGATCGAAGGTGGTAAAGGCAAAAACAAAATCAAAGGAGGTAAAGGCAAAAACAAAATCAAAGGCGGTGATGGTGAGAATGATATCGAAGGTGGCGATGACGATGACGATATCATCGGTGGTAAAGGCAAAAACAAAATCAAAGGAGGTAAAGGCAAAAACAAAATCAAAGGCGGTGATGGCGATAATGATATCGAAGGTGGCGATGACGATGACGATATCGAAGGTGGTAAAGGCAAAAACAAACTCATCGGCGGTATTGGCAATGACAAAATTAAAGGCGGCGATGGCGAGAATGAGATCGACGGTGGCGAAGGAACCAATACTCTAATTGGAGGCGCTGGTAAGAATCGCTTTATTTACAAAGTTTCCCGCGAAAAGATTAAAACAGTTCTAGATGCTGACTTAATTACTGACTTTAAGGCTGATGAAGATCTCTTAGAGTTGTCTGCCGCAGCTTTTGGCAATCTCAGCCTTACCAGCTTGACTCGACTGGCGATTACGGCTACTTCTACTGTTGGATCGATCGGCAGTTCTAACTTACTCGACTTCAGCGCCGATATCACCGTTACCAGCATCGCCACTTTGCAAGCGCGGTTTGCAGCTTTGGGCGGCAACAGTGACGCACCTACTTTCTGTCAGTTTACAGATGCCGAAACTAACCGTTCCGTGCTGGTATTTGCTGTTGGGGCGCGCTTTGAAATTGTCACCAGTTTCTCGCTGAAATTTAGCCTGCAAATCAGGAACTTTGTCTTCAGCGGCCCGCAACTAAATGTTCCTGTCGGTACTTCCGGCCCTGACAATTTAAACTTCGGCACTTATCCGGCCGCAGTTAATTTCAAGGCTTTGGCTGGCGATGACAACATTGTCGGCAGCAACTTTAACGATACCATCGACGGCGGTGACGGCAACGATACCATCACCGGCGGCCTCGGTGCTGATGTTCTCAGCGGTGGCAGTGGCACAGATCTGTTTGTTTACAACACAACTAAAGAAGGTGGCGATAAAATTGCTGATTTCAAATCTGGAACAGATAAATTCCAGTTTGTATCGAGCGAATTCGGCAATGTGACTACTACTAACTTTGACGGTGTTAGCGGTTCAACTCCTGACATTACCGGCAAAGAGTTAGTCATTTTCACTGGCGGAACCTATGCCAGTCTCGAAGCGGCACAAGCTAAGGCTACAGGAAGTTCTACAACTCCTGGTTTCTTCGCATATAACAATGCTGCGAACGAAACGGTGTTGGTGTTTGACTCTAACGGTACAGCACCAGGCGGTTTCACAACTGTTGCGAATCTGGGTACTGCGGCGGGGACTTTGGGCACAGCAGACTTTGTGTTTACTGGTGCGATCGCAACTTCTCCGACTGGTACTTCTACAAATTCCGGCAGCATTGTAGATTTAACTGCTGCTGGGAATACCTATCCGAGTGCGAGCAATAATTTCGGTTCAGGTGTTGGCGGTTACAACTTCAGCACACCCGTCTTATTTACCGGAGATGCGAAGGCTAACAATGTCACTGGTACTCAATTTGCTGACATCTTCAGCGGTGGTAGCGGTGCAGATATTCTGACTGGCGGCAGTGGTGCAGATATCTTTGTTTACAATTCTCCCGGTGAAGGCGGTGATACGATTACTGACTTTGCCTTTGGGGTTGACAAATTCAAGTTTGCCAGTGGTGCTTTCGGGAATTTGACTACTACTAACTTTGACGGTGTGACGGGTTCAACTCCTGACATTACTGGCAAAGAGTTAGTGATTTTCACCGGCGGGAATTATTCGACTGTGGAAGCGGCGCAAGCTAAGGCTTTGGGCGGTTCTACAACTCCTGGTTTCTTCGTATATACGAATACGAACAGCGAGACGGTGTTGGTGTTTGACTCGAACGGTACAGCGGCAGGCGGTTTCACAACTGTTGCGAATCTGGGTACGGCTGCGGGAACTTTGGGCACAGCAGACTTCTTGTTTACTGGTGCTACTGGTTCTGCTCCGACTGGTACTTCTACAAATTCCAGCAGCATTGTTGATTTAGTTGCTAATCCGGGTACTTTCCCGACAACTGGAGTTTACAACTTCGGTTCTGGTGCGGGCGGTTACAATTTTACCACTCCTGTCTTGTTTACTGGCAATTCAACTGTGGCGAATAACGTCACTGGTACTGAGTTGGCTGACATCCTCAACGGTGGTGGCGGTGCAGATACGATCGCTGGTGGCGGCGGTGCAGATACTATCACCGGTGGTGCCGGTGTAGATATTTTGACTGGCGGTTCTGGTGCAGATATCTTTGCTTTCAAGGCTCCCGGCGACGGCCCGGATACGATTACTGACTTTACCTTCGGAACTGACAAATTGCAGTTTGCTGCGAACGCTTTCGGCAATTTGACTTCTACGAATTTTGTCAGTGCGAGCGGTTCAAATCCTGACATTACTGGCAAACAATTGGTGATTTTCACCGGTGCCAATTATTCGACTGTGGAGGCGGCTCAAGCTAAGGCTGTGGGTGGTTCTACAACTCCTGGTTTCTTCGTATATACGAATACGAACAGCGAGACGGTGTTGGTGTTTGACTCGAATGGTACAGCGGCAGGTGGTTTCACAACTGTTGCTAATTTGGGTACGGCTGCGGGGACTTTGGGCACAGCAGACTTTGTGTTCACAGGGACGATCGTTGCTTCTCCAACTACCCCTGCTCCGACTTCTGGTAGCATTGTCAATTTAGTGACTAATCCGGGTACTTTCCCGACAACTGGAGTTTACAACTTCGGTTCTGGTGCGGGCGGTTATAACTTTACCACTCCTGTCTTGTTTACTGGCAATTCAACTGTGGCGAATAACGTCACTGGTACTGAGTTCTCCGATATTTTGAACGGTGGTTCCGGTGCTGATATCTTCAACGGTGGGGCTGGTAATGACAGCATCTCCGGTGGTGCTGGTAATGACAGCATCTCCGGTGGTGCTGGTAATGACACTTTAATCGGCGGTTTGGGAACAAATGCTCTCAGCGGTGGATTGGGTTCTGATGTGTTTGTGTTCACCGGAACTACTGCTGGTGGCGGGGATATCATTACGGATTACAGCATTGTTGATGATGTAATTAACATTGACAAGATTGCTTTTGCCGGGTTGGGTTCGGGGCCTTTGGGTGTGAATTTCTACCGGTACAGCAGCACTGTTGCTACTGTAAGCGCGATCGAGTCATCCTTGACTTCGCCGTCGATTATTGCTCTCTTCGATAGTGCAGCTAATACTACTAAGCTGTATTACGATAGCAACGGTTCGACGGTTGGTGGCAACAGTTTGTTTGCTACTGTCAATGTCAATTTGGGAGTTTCGGGTAATTCTGAATTGTTCTTGTTCTAAACGGCAAGAATTCTAATCTGAATATCGAGGGTATGCACGGGGATACAGCAATGCTGTATCCCAACAAGATAAGGACACGGCAATGCTGTGTCCTTGTTTTGTTGTTGTTGATTTTCAAACAATTTAGTGGCTTTATTTTGGGTATGGAAACGGTACTACCCTGTCTTTTTTTGTGGTGTTGTTGATGGTGGATACGATCGCGCGATCGCCTTTTTGGGGATTTGTGCGATGGCTTACGCCCCGCTACGCTACGCCGGGATACCGATAAATTTGTAGGGGTGAAGCATTCGGGCGAGAATAGTTGATTCCCAACCTACCATCCAATACCCGAATGCTTCACCCAGCCCCCACAGACAAGTCATAATTACCAAATATTGGTCAACCCTTGATGCGCGAGAGTCAATGAATATTTCGCTTTTGGACAGAAAATCTTTGGTTTTTTGTTAAGGTTTGTCGCCAAAATGCGATCGCCCCTACGAGTAATTCGATCGACTTTTGGGGGAAATGTGCGATCGACTATTAGAAAATTAACTCTTCAACCCACGGAGGTGGGTTTGTCTGTGTAGACGCGGTTTCAACCGCCGTCTCTATTACTGTTGAATGATTTTGAATAATTGGTATTACCTCGTTTCCAACCGCTGCCGCCATTTGCTGCTAATAACATCGATCGCAGTCACGACAACTAACAATACCAACATCATCGTAGTAGCCTTATTGTATTCAAAAGCTCGAATATAATTGACTAATTCAAAACCAATACCGCCGGCGCCCACCACACCCAACACCGAAGCCGCCCGAATGTTGTATTCAAACATCCACAGCGTGTAACCCAACGCTAGCGGCAACACCTGGGGGAAAATGCCGTATTGGGCAACTTGCAGCCAAGATGCACCCGCCACTTGCAACGATTCGATCGATCGCGCTTCCACAGACTCGATCGCCTCCTGATAAAATTTAGCAAGATAACCTATAGTATAAATTCCCAAAGCCAAAGTACCAGCAGGCGCGCCCAAACCAGTCGCGGATACAAACAGCAATCCCAGGACAATTGAAGGAACCGATCTCACCGCATTTTGCAATAAATTAGCTAGCCATTGCAACCACTTTGGTGCTATATTGTGGGCGCTGCAAATCGCAATCGGTACGGAAAGAATTGCGCCGATAGTCGTTCCCCACAAGGACATTTGAACTGTTTCGATTAAGGCATTAATTGCAACATCTATAATTTCGAGATTTGGGGGCCACAAGCGGGACATAAAATCTGTCATGTATGGCCAACTGCTAGCCAATGTTGTGGCATCTATTTCTAATCCCTGCAAGGCCCAGCCATAAATTACAATTAAGATTGTTGTAATACCTGGGGTTTTAATCAAGCTATATTTTTTTGAGAAGTTAGTTGATTTTTTTTCGATCATTTCAGTTGGTTTTGAGATTTATGTACGGCTATTTTTTGGTTTGATGAAGGGGCTTTTTTTGTGAACCGCAGAGGGCGCAGAGGGCACAGAGGAAGAGTTGAGAAGAGGGGAGTTCACACTGCTAGTTTGGGCGGTGTTAGTTTGCTGAATTTGTCGGACAGGTTGTGACATTTGCCATCATAGACTATCTGACCGGCATCTAGGACGATCGCTCTTTCTGGATATCTGCTTGCCATTCCTAAGTCGTGCAATACTACAACTACTGTCATCCCTTGTTCGCGGTGCAGTTTAGCGAGGATTTCCATTACTTGTTGGGCGGCGATTACGTCTAATCCGGTGGTGGGTTCGTCTGCTAGTAAAATCTGGGGAGATTGGATGAGGGCGCGGGCGATCGCCACTTTTTGCTGTTGTCCGCCGCTGAGTTGTCCGGTTTTTTGGTACGCTAGGTCTTGCAGTCCGAAGTTTGCCAGTAATTCAAAAGCTCGATCGCGCTTTTGCTTAGGAAAACCCCACAGAGTCTCCCAAGTATTCAATCCTCCCAAGCAACCACACAGCACATTGTCGATCGCAGGTAGCTGTTTAATCAATCCGCCGCCTTGAAAAATCAAGCCAATATCGCGCCGAATTCGCCTCAATGTGCGCGGAGTTATTACTGTATCGTTAATTCTAATTTCTCCGGTTTTGACGGGAACTAATCCGACAAATGAACGCAAAAGTGTGGATTTTCCTGCACCGTTTAAACCCAGCAGCGCTACAAATTCGCCCTGTTTTATTTTGCAATCAATTCCGTTCAAAATCGGGCGTTTTAGCGAAGTTGAATAAGCTGTTTCTATTTTACTGCATTCGATAGTCATAATAAGAAGGAAGAGGGAAGAAGGAAGAGGGAAGAAGGAAGAGGGAAGATTTTTTAATTGTCTTCGCGCGAGAATGAGTAAGAGATACACATAAAAATTTTAGTTTAGCTGACTTTTAATTGGCTGTATTAACTTGGTAAATATTTGTTGATAAACTTTGCCCTTAATATAATTTACGATCTAACTGTTACAATAAAATAGGTTTGTAGTGAGGACTTTAGTCCTTCTTTTTCTGAGGACTAAAGTCCTCACTACGAACCTTTGTTTTACTGTGTAAGGATTTTTGTCCGGCTTTTTTTGCGGACTAAAGTCCTCACTACGAACCTTTGTTTTACTGTGAGGATTTTTGTCCGGCTTTTTTTGCGGACTGAAGTCCTCACTACGAACCTTTGTTTTATGGTTCGAGTTTAGCGCGCTGCAAAGCTTGGCGCAAGGTTGCCAAATGGCGCGCATGATCGACTTTTACTAATTTTTGGGAATTGTACAAACTGCGGAACAATTGATTGTTTGCAGGTTCGTTCATTTTCATGAAAGCATTGATCAGTTTTTCGCGCATCGGTGCCGGAATGCGATCGTCAATTACAATTCCGTGGGCTGGAACTCCTGGAATCTGCTGCAAAACTCGCAATTTCTTGCCTTCTTCTGCTGTAATCCAAGGCGGTAGTAAAGCGTATTCGGAAACTGCTGCGACTTCTGCTTGACCTCTTAAAACTGATTGCAAAGCGCTCCCGTAACCATCGCCGTAGGTAACATTTCCAAAGAAACTTTCGAGTCTATCCGGGCCTGAGACTAATCCTTGACCTACTAATTCTGAGACTGGGAAAATAAATCCCGAACCGGAAGTTCGAGAAGTGAAAGCCATTTTTTTACCCTTCAATTGTTCGAGGGTTTGCTTTGCTGAACCTTTGGGGCGCAGCGGACTATCTTGCCGCACTACAAATACAGAATCGTAGGTATTTCCGCCGGAATAATCGCTGCGAACTTCTGCTAAATACATCCGCGCTTTGGCTAATTGTTCTGCTTTTAATGCCGCGCGCCCTGCTACAAATGCGACATCTGCCCTGTCGGCCCTCAAAGCTTCTACAGCAGCGGTTTCGTCGCCGATGACTGCATCAATAGGAATTCCCATTTCTTTGGATAGTATTTGCGCTACTTGATTGGCTTTGTTTTGCAAGTCTGTAGCATCTCTGCGGTTGGCAAATACGATCCTAATGCGACTTATAGCTGCTTGTGCTGTTAAATCTCGCTCGCCCTTTGGTGCTGTTTGCGCGATCGCCTTCTGCCCAACTCCGACTGCATTCGCTGTCAAACCCGCTAGCAGCAACAATCCTGCGCTAGCGCTTGCTAGCACTTTAAACTTTGCATTCATCAATCGATCTCCTAACCTAACCTAAACTATTTGATAATTAATTGCAATAATCTTCAACTTATCCTACAACGCTTTTGGTAATTAGTTGCAATAGTCTATTGATAATTATTTCCGATATGTCATATCATCAAAATTGATTAAGCTTTGATTCTATGTATGATATAATGCCGCCCAAGCACCCCAGGCAGAAAAAAATATGACAGCCAACCTTACCGATAAAAATGCTTTGCAAGTCTGTTTTGCTGATGTGGAGGCGGCGGCAAAACGATTGCAGGGCAAAGCTTTCAAGACACCGGTGCTGACTTCGCAGACTGTAAACAAACAAACCCATTCTCAAGTATTTTTCAAGTGCGAGAATTTTCAAAGGACGGGTTCGTTTAAGTTTCGCGGTGCTTGTAATGCTTTGATGCAGCTATCTGAAGCCCAAAAACACAACGGAGTAGTGACTTTTTCTTCGGGAAATCACGCGCAGGCGATCGCCCTTGCCGCACAATTACTCTCAATTCCTGCTACTGTCGTAATGCCAGCAGACGCGCCCAAAGTCAAGCAGGAAGCGACTCGCGGCTACGGTGCCGAAATTGTTTTGTACGATCGCACTCGCAATTCCCGCGAAGATCTCACCGCCCAAATTGCGAGAGAACAACACTTGACAATTATTCCTCCTTATGATGACGCGCGAGTGATCGCGGGACAAGGTACGGCGGCGATGGAATTGATCGCAGAAGTTGGGGAGTTGGATTTGCTGCTGGTTTGCTGCGGCGGTGGAGGTTTATTGTCGGGATGTGCGATCGCAGCTAAAACTTTGTCTCCCCAGTGTAAAGTAATAGGGGTGGAACCCGAGCAAGCAGATGATGCCGCGCGATCGTTCCGCACCAAAACGCTGCAAACTGTTAGCAACCCAGATACGATCGCAGACGGCGCGCGCACACCTTCTTTGGGGAAATTAACTTTTCCTTTGGTGCTGCATTATGTGGACGATATGGCAACTGTTTCGGAAGCGCAAATTCGCAATACAATGTTTTTTATGTGGGAGCGGATGAAGATTGTTGTCGAGCCTACGGGAGTGTTAGCTGCGGCGGCTTTGCTGTCAGGAGTTGTGAAAGCAGAAAATAGCAGAGTTGGTGTAATTGTCAGCGGTGGAAATGTGGATATTAGAGAGGTCGATCGCTTTTTTTCGTAGATGGGGATACTTCTCTGATAAAATGCTCCCACAACAAACTTTGATATCACAGCACAATGTCTTCAGAAACAAACTCAGCAGCTCAATCGACAACTGGTGCAGATGCGATCGATGTGGCGATCGCCTCAGGAATCGATTTTGACGGCACTGCGATTCCGAAAGCAAAATTAGACCTGTACGAGAAAGTAATGGGATTAGAAGCCGGAAGACAGCGCAGCGGCGTGTCGAACACCATGCGATCGCGCATTGTCCGAATTGGAGTCAAACACCTGCCTCAAGCAGAACTCGATCCAATGCTAATTGCTGCCGACTTTGCACCGCTAAAAGACAAAGAAGTTGCGTTTTATTACGGCGGTAAATAGAGCGTATTTATATCATTTTCGGTTGCATTCCTTGGTATGGTGCGTCGTTGCGAGATTTTCAAGCTGATTCCTAGATTTTCAACAGTGACGCACCTTACGAGACTGCGAAACTTCTCCCAGATGTGCGCGATTTTTCTCAAAAACCTAATTTTTTGCATTCAGGACTACTTTTGCAATCCCAAATTATCGATCGACCTCCCAACCCCTGCCGATTTTGCTTAAAATAGACATAACCCAAACTCATAACATCTGTCATGCAAAGCTATACCCTCGCAGAAGTATGTAATCCACAGGGGACAGTCTTTAACCGAGCTGCTGTGGAGCCAGTTTTACTCACAGATAAATCGCAGCCCAGCCACGTAATCATGTCCGCTGATGCCTATCAGGGCTTGATAGAGCGACTGATGGAATTAGAAGATATGCTTTTAGGTTCATCAGCAAAATCTGCTCTGAGTCAGTCTCAAATGGTTGGTACTAAAACCTTTGTAGAAACACTAAAACAACTGGCAAATGGCGAAACTTGATGGTTTACAAACAGTTCTCGACTTTCTCAAGGGTTTGCAACCTAAAATAGCGGCTCAAATTGCTAAAAAAGTGTTAGCGCTGAATGTCGATCCTTTACCTAATGATAGCAAGCAATTAATCGGATATCTGGGTTATTATCGGGTAGATAGTGGCGAGTATCGGATTATTTACAACTTTAATCCCGAAGAAGATTTGGTAGAAATTATTCTAGTTGGTAAGCGTAACGATGATGAAGTATACAAAAAATTAGAGCGCCTTTTCTAAAAAACTCATTCTCAGTGATGCTGCTCTAAATATTGGTAGGGTGCGTCGCTGCGAGATTTTCAAACTGATTCCTAAATTGTCAAGAGCGATGCACCCTACAATACTTTTTTGATAACTCCTATATTTCAACTAAGACGCAAGTATAACTGCAACTATGGCTAGCACAAGAGCGATAATTTGCGGGATTGTAATTGCTTCTTTCAGGAAGAAATATGATAGAAATACAGTAATTAGCGGGTACAGTGATGTAATGCTGATGACGCTGATAACTGGCCCGCTTTCAATGGATCTCAGAAAAATCACCGATGCTACAGTTCCGCAAACACCGATTAATAAAGCAAATACGATTCCTGTAATATTCCCCTCAAGACTCAAGTCTTTACTGCTGGCCAGAATAAATACTGTAGTTAAAATAGCGCCGATTGTTTCATAAACAAAAACTGTTTTATAGTCAATAGATTTAGTTGCTAACTTGCCAAAAAATCCCCAAAAGCCGTATAATAATGAACAAACGAGTGCATAGATTAACCAATTGGGTATTTTAACCATAGTTTCCAGAATTTAAGTAAGTTGTTTGGTGCTGGTTGTACTCGATTTGCGATCGCAGTTGATGAATTTTCGCTAATCGCCACCTGTACGGTTCTTAAATCTCCGGTTTCAAAGCACGTTCCATCAGCGATAAAACAGCTTGTTCGGGAGTAATTTTACCATTCAGCAAACGGTAAACTTGACTGGAAACAGGGACTTCAATCTCGCGCCGATCCGCCAAATCAATTAACACATTAGTAGTATTAACTCCCTCAGCAGTGCTCTGCAATTCCTGCAAAACTTCCTCCAAAGACTTACCTTTCGCCAATCCGAAACCAACCCGATAATTGCGCGACAAAGCACTATTGCAAGTAGCGAGTAAATCTCCCAAACCAGACAAACCATAAAAAGTTTCAGCGCGAGATCCCAAACGAACCCCTACCCGAATCATTTCCGGCAAGGCGCGAGTTAACAAAGCAGATTTAGCATTAGTTCCTAATTGTAAACCATCGCAAACACCAGCGGCGATCGCAAAAACATTCTTCAAAGTGCCCCCCAACTCAGTCCCCAAGGGATCTTGATTCACATAAACCCGAAAAATATCCGAACTGTAAATAGTTTGTACTTGCTTCGCCGCCGCTAAATCCAAACTCGCCGCTACCGTGGCAGCGGGTAATCCTCGCTGAATTTCTTCGGAAAGATTGGGGCCGGAAAGTACGACAATTGGATTATTAGGAAAGGCATTTTGCCAAATTTGAGATGGAGTGCGCGTCGTGGCGGGATCTAAACCTTTGGTGACAGTAACTATAATTGTACGGGGATTTGGATTTAAGGCAAGCAGGCGATCGACTGTTTCGCCAACTCCTTTCATCGAAACTGCCGAAACCACAACATCGGCGCCAGTTATAACCGATTCTAGACTAAAAGAACTGCGGCGCGACCACAAATTTACCCGATCGCCCTTTTTACCTCCCAGATTTGCCAGGGCCGAACCCCATGCACCTCCACCTAATATTGTCAATATTTTCATTGGTAATGGGTAATGGGTAATTGGTAATTGGTAATTGGTAATTGGGAATTGGGAATTGGGAATTGGTTATTTGGTTATTGTCACCAAAACATAACAACTGTCAACTGTCAACTGTCAACTGTCAACTGTCAAACGCGGCCGCAATCCATAATGACGGTAACGCCAATAATCGCGTAAAATGATATCGTGATCGAAACACAATTGCTCGGGAATCTGCCAAGACTCAAAAAGTTGTAAATTTTTAGCATCATCCGCAGCTTGAGGTTCCCCCGTTGCCGCAGCCAAGAATACAATACTAATAGTATGTTGTCGCGCGTCGCGATTTGGATCGGAATAAACGTAAAATTGCTCGATTAATTCTACATTCAAACTTGTTTCTTCTAAAGCTTCGCGTTTTGCCGCCGTTTCTACCGATTCCCCATAATCGACAAAGCCGCCGGGAATCGCCCAGCCGTAGGGAATATGCAGGCGTTCTATAAGTACGATCGGTCGCTGCGGGCGATCGACCAATTCGATGATAATATCAACTGTAGGAGCAGGATTTTTGTAAGTCATTCTGTTGGGAATTGGGCGAAGCGAAGCGGAGGGATTGAGAATTGGGCATTGAACTGGTTCCTAGGCAGAGCCTGGGAACCGATACCCAGAGGCTCTGCCTGGGGACGAGCATTCTTCCTTTTCTTGTTCCTGCTAAATCATGCTAAACCGCGAACTGGCACGCGCTGCCTCTGCAAAACTTCTGCATAAAGCTTTTCCAACTCAGTAATATTTTGACTGAGAGTGTAGCGCTCGATCGCCCGTTGGCGCGCTTTTTGGCCCAGCAGCATTCCAAACTCAGGATGATCGCAAAACAACGGCAGCAAAGTTAGTAACTGACTCCGCACCCGCTGAGTGTTCAAAACTATCCCCGCGCCTTCCTCCAACGCCTCGCCGTCAGCACCGGCATCCGTTGCCAAGCAAGCTAAACCGCAGGCCATCGCTTCCAGCAGCGACAGGGACAATCCCTCCACCAAAGAAGGCAGAATAAATACATCTGCACCGCGCAGAATTTCGATCCGGCGTTCCTCCTCGGCGACAAATCCGAGCCATACAATGCCGTCCTCTTCGCCGTAGGACAGTTGCAGCGAGGCGGCGAGGGGCCCGTCGCCTACGATCGCCAATACGTTGCCAGGGCCAAAATTACATTGTTTCCAGGCCTTCAGCAAAGCCTCAACATTTTTCTCGGGGGCAATGCGGCCTTGATATACAAATATGCGATCGGCTTTTAATTCCGACTTCAACCCCGAAGGCCCGGGCGAATACTTCTGGGCGTCTACGCCGTTGGGAATCACAGCTACCCGTTCTTCCGGCACTCCCAACTTCACCAAAATATCTCGCTGAATGTAAGAAAAGACGATCGTCGAGTCGTAGTTAGCCAAAAACGGAGCGTACAGTTGATACATCAGGTGTTGGGTTCCCGATGTCAAATTCCGCAATTTGCGATCGAACGGCGGGTGAAAAGTCGCCACCAAAGGCAAATTCAATTCCTGACAAATTTCCGGCAGCAAAAAGTCTAGGGGCGAAAGCGTCAGGGAAGCGTGAACAACATCCGGTTTCAGCCGCCGCAAAGACTTCATCAACACTGTGCGGGATTTGAGAGTTGGAATCGTATAAATTTGCGATTTGTAGTGACAGGGTAAAGAAACTTCGTTGCAACTCGCGGGCGAAAGCGAATTGGTATATGAAGTTGGAGTAATTCCACTTCCCCATTTTCCATTTGCTACGCTCCACGCGGCATTATTCCTGTCAATTTGGCCCGCTTCTTGGGCAAAGTGCAGGAAACTGACCTGGTATTCCCGGTCTAATAAGGCGTTAGTGACTTCCCTGGAGTAAGTTACATTACCGCAAAAAGGTGATTTTTTTCCTAGCCAAGCGATGTGCATTCGAGTAAATCAGAGTTTGTTATGTTTTAAATTCGATCGACTTTGCTATTAGTGCTACGGGAAATATACCAGGTTAAGACGCCACCTGCGATCGCCAATCCCGCTAAAGCCAAAAATACCGTCGGCAAACCCAGAAATGTTTCTGCTACTCCCGCTAAAGCTAATGGTAAACTCAAAGCGATATTAGTCGCATTGTTTTGCAGCCCGAAAACTTTTCCCCGCATTTCTTCTGGGGTTTCTGCTTGAATTGTCGTCTGCATCGGCACTCCCACCAACGAAGCAAACAAACCCAACAGGGTAATGAACAGCACCGAGATCCACAAATGGTGTGTAAATGCAGAAATACCCATCAGAGCAACTGCCATACCAACAGATCCGATTAAACTAAGTTGGGAATGAGAAAATTTGTGGCCGAGATAGCCGACAGTCGTCGCCCCAGCAGCCATCCCGACGCCCACCGCAGCCAGCAAAAATCCAAATTGCGACGCTTTCATACCGGGCAGGATTTCTGCCAGCCGCACCGCTAGAACTGCTAAGGCTGCAAAAATGGAAAATAGAATAATTAGTTGAATTAAAGCATTGCGGACTTTCGGTTGATCGTTGATGTAACGCAAACCGTCTTTTAAATCTGCTAGGGGATGCGGCGGTTCGTGTTCGACTTCGTTTTTTTCGCCTGTTTTCATCGACAGCAACAGCACTCCGGCGAAGGCGTAACTTCCGCCGACTACTAATTCTTTGCCGATGCCGAGTCCGCCACCGAGATTGGTAAATAGAGTGTCGGCTAAGGCTAGTAAGGGTTCTCCGACTGCAAAGCCGATAATCACCGAACCCATCATGGTTGTGGTGTAGAGCGAGTTTGCCGATAGCAGGTGGCGGCGTTCAACAATTAAGGGAATTACTGACTGTTCTGCTGGGGCGAAAAATTGAGTTAGGGTGGAAACTAGGAATGTTACTAGCAGCAGCAGGCAGAATCCGAGCGGTAGTTGACCGAGTTCCCAGCCGTCGGAGAGCCACAACAGCAAAGGCAATGTCAAGACGAAGCCTCCCCGCAGCAGGTTTGTGGCTACGAGCACTGCTTTTTTTGACCAACGATCGACATATACGCCCGCAGCAGCCCCAAATAACACCGCAGGTATGGTAAAGGCGATCATGATTGCCGATACCCACCTGCTGATGGTTTGATCTGGCGCTTGAAATCTGCTGGCTACCAGGGCGATCGTCAGTACGAGATAAACTTTATCTGCTAGTTGCGAAAAAACTTGCCCGCTCCACAGCGCTAGAAAATTTCGGTTTTTGAGCACCGGCAGAAATCCGGTTTCTTGCTCGGGAGTTTCGCCTGCTGCTTCCGCGAGTTCTGCTGCGGTTGCTGCTGTTGACAGCGCGGGGATGGCTTCTGGTTGCTGGCTGTTGCCGTTGTTCCAGTCTGTTTCTGGATTTGTGGGATATTTGTCCATTTCTGGGTCTTGGGCGTTACTCCATTGTCGATCGGCAAAGACGGGCGATGAGTTAAAATCTGGAAAATTTTCTCGTTCTTCCATCTTGTGGTGGGTCACAGCTAAAATAGATCTTCTCAAATCAGTATCGGACAGTCGCATCATAGGATTTGGGGTGGATCGCCTGGGATGGTTGAGCTTGGGGGGATGGGAATTTCAAATTGAGGCGTTAACCTCTAAATTTAATAACTCGTAACTTTTCTTATTATCTAGTTTTGCAAGAATTTTGAGCATTTACCTGAAATTGCTTACAGGTTCGGATATCCCGCAAGCTGGGTGAGATTTTTACTCCACGAGATTCAAAATTTAAAACTCAAAACTCTCCAAGTACGTGTCGATCGAGCTTCCCGATCGAATCGTGCAACCTAAATGATACTGGGCATATTGCCGCAAAATATTTTCTACTGATATCCAAGTCCCCCGATCGGCAATCCCCTCTCCTAGTTCTGCACTCCCCAACTGTTGCAGTGCAGCTAATTCTTTAGCATTAATATGGAAATTTGTCAAGTGTTTGCTGTCGCTCGTTTGCCGGGAACGGGAGCTGGATCTGTACAGGCTGCCAGTTTGTGAGGAAAGTTCTGCCTCTAGGTTAGCTAGCTCTGGCAAGCTGAAGGTTCCCCCAGAGGGTATACTAAACCCGGTTTGCCAGTTCGGATCTGTGAAATTTGGGATGAGTGGCACTCTGGTGGCACAGCAGACTTGGACTTGGGGCGCGAGGCCTGCTAGGGCTAGCAAGTGAAAAATACCCTGGGCTAGATGGGCGACTAGCAGGGCGGCGGATTCAATTTCTGTGCGATCGGACAAACGCTCCAAACGGCTCAAGTGTTCCCCCAGCAAAAAGAAAAGTGATTCTTGCGGTTCGTCGGAAAGGGCGCTGGCGATCGCCAATTCGGCCAAATATTGCGCGGCGGAGAGTTTTCCGAGATTGCGGCTCAAACCCGGATAGGATTCGACGGTGGACGCTTGGGTAATCTTGTCGAGCGATCGACCTTTGGCAATCAGCAATTCGTTGACTACAAATAATTCGCTTCTACCGCCAATGCTCGATCGTTGTTTGCGAACACCCGGTGCTACGGCTTTAATTAAGCCGAATTCCCGCGTCAAAACTGTCAGCAGGCGATCGGATTCGCCGATCGGCGCACTCTTAAGATTGATTCCAATTGCTTTGTAAGTTCGAGTCACTAGATTATAGATTTTAGATTTACAACGGCACTCTTATACGAATTAATTTTGAGGTATGTTGTTGCGCTTTAGCGCTCTTTTCTTAGATATATGAAAGAGCGCTCAAGCGCAACTACGTACCTTTCCATCACTAATGACTAGGAATTAATTTTGAGGTATGTTGTTGCGCTTTAGCGCTCTTTTCTTAGATATATGAAAGAGCGCTCAAGCGCAACTACGTACCTTTCCATCACTAATGAGTCTGATTTAAATTATCTCGCTGGCGGATTAATTCCGGGCCGCGAGAAGTCCCCAAACGAGTCGCACCAGCCACGATCAAATCTATAGCTTGTTCGTGAGTGCGAATTCCTCCGGCCGCTTTAATACCAACTCTTCCCTTAGTAAATTCCTTCAACAACCGTACATCTTCAACTGTCGCCCCACCAAAAAAGCCCGTGTTAGTTTTGATATAAACGGCGCCCGCCTCCATGCAAAGCTCAGCCGCTAATTGTTTTTCCTCATCAGAAAGCATCGAGCATTCGATAATCGCCTTGATAGTTAGTCCGGTTTCTTCGCAAATTTCGGCCAATTCCCGGTGAAATTCGTCGCTTTTTCCGGCTTTCAACAATCCTAAATTGACCGAGACATCTAACTCAACGGCTCCGCTGTCTGCCGCTTCTAGAGCTTCGTAGAGTTTGACTGCTGATGTGGTTGCTCCCGTGGGAAAACCTATGACTGTCGAAACTTTTGACTTTGTGCCGTGCAGAAGACTTACCGCTTGTCGCACGTAGGCGGGATACACGCAAACTGTGGCAAACCCAAATCTTTCTGCTTGTTGGCAGCAGTGTTCTACTTGCTCGGGAGTGGCGCCCGGATCGATGAGGGCGTGGTCGATATAGGGGGCAATATCGATATCTGGCCCTTGTGCAGCCATTGCTATTTTTTCTCCGAAGCAACTACATCTTTATTATGTATCGAATTTACCAATTCTTAACTTGCCTCAGGCTCTGAGTTGCTGCTCAGACCAACTGTTGTGGGAAGTTTTTCATCCATTTATGATAAAAAAAATAAATTTTAGTATCTGCCTTTAGATACATTTTTAATCTTTCTTTAGGTATACTTTGTTAAAAGGAGTTGCGGTAGAGCCTGCGTCAGCTACCCTAGAGCAGAGCCTGGTAGCAGTCACTGTTTTTACTCCGATTAGTGCTTTAAAAACATAACAGCCAGTGCCAAGCATGAATCATTTAGAACTCGAACAAGAAATTGGAAAGATGGCTAGAGCGATGATGACTCGCAATAGCTTAATTGGTAAAGATTTGATTGCAGATCTCAGAGGGCGGCTGTCAACAGACAGCGTAGCTGCTTTGATGATTGTCAGTATTGAGCGCTTGATTTGGTCTGACTGTGAGTCGGTGATCTGGAGTTTGAGTTATTTGATTCCTGCTGATGTGATGGAAGAAATTCGCCGCATTACGGCGCTGGTTGTTTGCAAGCGCTTGATGGGCAAGGGTTTTGTGCTGGGGAAGGATTTTAGTATTGATGCTTCAGGCAGGTTGCTGTTGAGCGAGACTGCTCAAACAGCGGTTGTGGTTGCTTGAATTGGGTAAGCAGAAGTTGGATCTATTGGCACTACGAGATTTGCACTTTTAGTGTCAGTTGACAGTTGACAGTTGACAGTTTGAGAGCGACCTCTACCCTTAAGTCCGAGGATTGGAGTAATGAATAGTCTGATTTTAATTTCTCCCGATCGGGGTTACGGCTTTCAACCAATTCTTTCTGGTAATAGTTGCGTGACTCGCGCCAGCCTGAGATTTGCAGCAGCTCCAACCAGTGATGAGTGTGGTTAGCTAAAAGAGCATTTGATGAGAGGAAAATAGTCGGTTTCAACTGTCAATTGTTGAGGTTGTTAATGGCTGTTTGTACGGGCGATCGCCCTGTATCAAAATTTTCTGATTTGTAGTCAAATTACAGTTTAACTCCGGGCATTTTTCGTGTAGAATCATCCCTAAGATAGATGCGAAGTATTATGAACTTAATTCAAAACTTGGAAGCGGCTTGGTATTATCATCTGGGTTCGCGCCACCTCGAAGCTAACGATCATGATAGTGCTCTGGCGAATTTTGACAGAGCTGTGAACTTGCAATCGGATCATTATAAGGCTTGGTTCGGGCGAGGTATGGCTTTGGGCAACTTAGAACGACACTTAGAGGCGCTTTCAAGTTTTGATGAGGCCTTGGCGGTGCAGCCGGATGCGAGCTTTGGCTGGCACAACCGGGCTATTGCTTTAGGAAAGTTGGGCCGCTTTTTGGAGGCTCTTAACAGTTTTGACAGGGCTCTGGAGTTCAACCCATATGCGGCGAGTATTTGGCACAACCGGGGACTTTTGCTAATTGATATGGGGCTTTACCAGAAGGCGGTTCTGAGTTTCGATCGCTCTTTGAGCTTGCAGCCAGAGGCGCCTTGGGCGTGGTACAACCGAGGGAATGCTCTGTTGGAACTCAAGCTTTACTATCAGGCGCTCAACAGTTTCGATCGCGCGATCGAGTTTAACCCAGATGATGCCAAGGCTTGGTACAATCGCGGTCTAGCTGCCAACTCCATGGGACTTTACAAGCAAGCAGTGGCTAGTTTTAGTCGATCGATCGCTCTGAAACCGGACAGAGCCGAAGCTGTAGGCGAGCGACGAATTGCTTTGCAAAAATTAGTCGGCTTAAATCAGAAAAATGCCAAGTTCACTCCCACATCAGAGTGTATCTTTGAGGATTATTTGATTTGGTACAATCGGGGTGTGGAATTGGCGCGGCAAGGTAGCTATTCAGAGGCGATCGCTTGCTATGAAACTACCTTAGAAATCAATCCTAATTTTGCTAACGCTTTTTACAATCAAGCTTGCTGTTATGCGCTGCTGGGCTTTGCTGATTTGGCCCTTGACAATTTGCAGCGGGCTGTGGAATTTATGCCTAATTTATACCGAGAGCTAGCTGTAGCTGACTCCGATTTAAGCTGTATTTGGAAACAAGAACGTTTTGCAGCACTGATCGAAGGTTGAGAGGTCAGTTGACAGTTGACAGTTGTCAGTTGACAGTTGTCAGTTACGTTAAATCGAAATTATAGCGCAGTGCGAGCGTCTCGCTCGCGAGCTGTACACTACTCGCGAGCGGGGACGCTCGCACTGTAAAAAAAATGCTTTTTCCAAAACTGAGATGCTCCCCTAATATTGTTTCCGGTTGCATCGGTATTGTTTAATCCGCCAACAATCAACAATCAACAGTTAACAGTTAACAGTTAACTGTCAACATCATTTCGGTGTAACCAGAATTGATATAACTAACCAGAAAGAATTGGTTGAAAGCCCGCCCGCCGGAGCGGGAGAAATTAAAATCAGACTATTCATTACTCCAATACTCGGACTTAAGGGTAGAGGTTATTCTCAAACTGTCACAGGTCAACTAAGAGGGCAGGCACGCACCATCCACTGCCCCTACCAAAGATCAACTGTCAACTGTCAACTGTCAACTGTCAACTGTTGAAGTTCTGGGCGGTTGATTTTACGCAAAAAAAAAGCTCGCGTTTCGGGCGAGCTTTTGTGGTTGGGCGAGGGAAATTTAGATCGCCATCAAGAATGTTTTTGCTATCTATCTCGATCTATCGCACCGCAACTCTGATCGAGGATTTAACTGGCCTGTTGGCAACTATCAGCACCTTGTAGGTGCCAGACTCGGGGAGTTGAGCAAAAGTTTGACCTTCGCCTTGATCTAGGAGTTGTCCCGATGGAGATTCGATCGCCACATCGAGATTTTTGTTGCTAGCATTCACGGTGATTGTCTGTCCCTGTTTTCCGGGAACTGTCAGGGGCTGGATTTGGTAGCCGGACATTTTGAGCCTAACTGTGGCTTCTGTTTCCCCGTATGCTATGGGAAGTGCGCGATCGGGCCTATAAGTCCACTTGGCGTTAAAGTCGCGTTCGAGTACGAAGGCGCTAGTCTCACCTTTCGGAGTAACTCGCACGCGATAAATGCCGGACTCTGGCAACTGACCTATCCACTGATTGTCACTTTTGTCAACAACTCCCAGATTTTGACCGTTGGGGCTGTACAGTTGGGCTGTCAGTTTTCCCGCCCACAGCGAGAGTGTGAGTTCTCGCCCTTTGACGCCTTCAAAAATATAGGTGGTTGGTTGGCTGATGGTGGCTCGAATTTCCGAGGTTGACATTCGCTCGATCGGCTCTAGCTTCGCAACCGGGGCTGGGGTAACTGATGTTGGCTCGATCGGTTCTTGCTTAGCAACTAGGACAGAAGTAACGGGTGTATTAACAGTTTGTGTAATTTCCGCAGCGGCCATCCGCTCGCTCGGTTCAAATTTGGGGGCTACAGGGCTGGCAAATACGGATTTTGCCGTCATCATGAGTAGCATTCCAGTCAGTAAAATTAGTTTTTTCATGTCGCACTTGGCAGGGGTAAGGAGTTGTATATGGTTACTTGTGTTTGCCTGTTTGCACCGGATTAAGTAGGCGCGATCGCGATCGGCTACAGCAGTATAGAGGATACCTGAATTTCCCGTACTTGCACCAAACCTACTGGTAGCAAATTTACAATGCGGGAGCTAAGTGGTAGCCTCAGTTTGCCGTGACATTTTAATCATACTCCTGACAGCATAGTATCGGTGAAAATATTAGTAATTTGGTCAAGGAAAATTAAAGCTTTTATCGGGGAGTTGGCCCCAAAAAATGCCAACGCCCAAAAAACCCGGTATCTTCGCTCCGGGATTTAGCTTGCTACTAGAAAACCGCTATCACCCGCAGGGGGTGACGGTTTCTACTGTTAGCTGTTGCGGGCGATCGCACAAACTCTATTTTGTAGAGAGCGCTTAGAGGCGAGTAGCGTTTCTCCAGGCGGGTTTAGTTGCGATTTTTGTGCAAAACCGGGCTTTTACAGCGAGGTTTATTTGTACTAGGAACCCGACAGAATCTTTAGGTAAGCTTCTACTGTGTTCGACAAGCCCATTTCTAACGCTTCCGCAATTAAAGCGTGACCGATCGAGACTTCTAGTATATCAGGAATAGAGCAAAACTTAGCTAAATTTTGCAAATTTAAATCGTGTCCGGCATTCACTCCCAAACCTACAGATTGAGCCGCTTTAGCTGCTAAAACATACTGTTGAAAAACAGATTCTACATTCCCTTCACGAAAAGCAGTTGCATAGGGTTCCGTGTACAGCTCTACTCGGTCTGCTCCAACTTCTTTGGCTAGGGGCATGAGAGCAGCATCTGCGTCCATAAACAAGCTGACTCTGATGCCGTTGTCTTTTAATTTTTCAATAATTGGTAAGAGGCGATCGCGATTTTCGGGAATATCCCAACCGCTATCCGAGGTGAGCACGTCTGGAGCGTCTGGCACTAAGGTACACTGAGCCGGTTTGACATCGCAAACTATATCCATAAATGGCGGCTGAAACGGATTTCCTTCGATGTTGAACTCGACGGTTAGCATTTTGGCTAATTCGTAAACATCGGCAGCTTTGATGTGCCTTTCGTCGGGGCGGGGATGGACTGTGACGCCGTGCGCTCCAGCGGCGATTACTGTTTTTGCAGCTTCGGTAACGCTGGGAATGCCGATATTTCTAGAGTTTCTGAGGAGGGCGATTCTGTTGATGTTGACGCTGAGTTTTGTCATGGGATGTTAATCTTTAAGGTTGCTGCTACTATATTAATCGCTTTGGGAACGAAATCTTTAGCACTTTAGGTTATAGCGGTTCTCAAAAAGATGAGGTACGTTGTTGGGCTTCAGCCCTCTAGGTTTAATAGGATATTCTTGCACAAGATTGACAGTATATTGCTACAATCCTAAATTTTATGCCAATTGTTAAAACTTTCATATTACCTTGATAAACTGGTTTTACCGTTTTCGCGATCTGCGTGGCAAATTGCAGTGCCTTGTCGGTCATCTCTGGGTCGAAACGGCAGTCCTGTTTCCCTAATTTTGAGAATTGGTATTAGAGTATAATAGACCTCTTACAAAAATCGGAAAACACCCGGAAATTATCTGCGTTTATCTGTGTTGCATCTGTCTGACATCTGCGGTTGAAGGATCGAAGATATTGTAGGGTGCGTCAGCGAGGAGCCTAATTTTTAGGTGGGGAGCCAGAAGTGGCTGACGCACCCTACTACTAATTTTGAGAATTGGTATTAGAGTATAATTTAGCTTCTGCCTGCGGTAATGTATCTGCAAAAAAAGCCTCGGCTGTTTGCTGTTTTGCTGCTAAATCTTCCAGATTGGCAATGCAGAAAAGCGGTGTGACGCGATCGACTATTGCGGCCGGAAAATCTCGGGTGAAATATTTGAGTTTAAAGTCGTATCTGTGGGGACGGTATATCATGCCCAAGAGTTCCACCGGGTGCATCTCACTTTTGAAGAGGGCGAAGCATGACCGCATATAAGTTATTAGTTATAATCCCATATTTTCTGCGGTCATGCTTCGCCCCTACGGATATATTCGCCTTGCCTGAGATGCTCCCGTTCCACCAAGGGTAAAAGCGTCCGATGATTGTTGTGGGATGGGCGGGAGAGCCCGTCCTTTCTGCACGGGCTCTCCCGCCCATCCCACAAATTTGCTTAAGTTATTTAATTTCTATTCCTAAATGACCGCGATATATCTCTTTTTTGACCAGAGGTTGCAGCAAATCAAAACGAATTTTGATTTCGTTGAATCTGGCTTGCATTTGGGAAAGATGCTTGTTTGTATCCAAATGAGGCGGTACAATTAAATTGGCTTTGTCAAAAGCGATCGGGACTTGTCCCTGGGGTGCATGGCGAAGCATGACCGCATATAAATTATTAGTTATCATCCCATATTTTCTGCGGTCATGCTTCGCCCCTACGGATGTATTCGCCAAACCCAGATGCACCCTGTCCCTGTCTCTCGATTTCCAGAAAATCGTTGCGGCTGCTGCGCCGGAAAACGGCAAAATCAATTAGCAAGAACGGTGGGGTTTCTTTGAGTCGCCAAAAGCACTGGGATTGACCGTGCCAAGCAGGTTCTGGAACTCGATATTTGAGTTCGATTTCGGAAATTTCGGCGAGGGTTTTTTCCACAATCTCAAAGGTTTGTTCGACGCAGTTATCTGCAACCACAACTGCAATATCGAGGTCTGACCATTCGTCTGTGTAGCCGTGGGCTGCTGAACCTCCCTGCCACAAAGCGAGAACAAAATCTAAAGGTTGTAGGGTTGAAACAATCTTGTCGAGAATGATTTGTCTCATGGGATCAAGCTATAGTTTGAGTTTTCCTTGGCTTCGACAAGTTTAACAAATATCGCGGGTTGAGATTGCTGGGGAACTGTTACGATCGCAATTGCTAATGTGTCCGGTTGGGTGGTGCTGCGGAAATTTAGACGGGAAGCGGCGAGGGAGAGCGGTATTTTTGGGGAAAGTGCGATCGCCCGCCAAGTAGGCAGAGGCATAATTAGTTAGTTGAAATACTCCCCGACCGTCGCGGACGGGGATTCTTCACGCTTCACCGACAGATACTACCGAAATAGTTTTACTCCGTCTCGACGTGCATTTAGAGTCGTGGCGATTCCCCATCCCGACTTTATTTATATTCTTGGCGGCATTCTCGTCGCGGTCGTGTGTAGCCCCGCAATTTACGCACTGCACTGACCGCACTTTTAAGTCTAGCTTGCCCCATTTGTATCCACATTCGGAACAAACTTGGCTGGTCGGTTCCCAACGACTAATTACTACAAACTCTCTGCCGTATTTGACCGACTTAGCCTCGCAAAATACTCTGAATTGTCGCCAACCCTGAAGGCTGATTGCCCTAGAAAGTTTGCGGTTTTTCATCATTGCCGACACATTCAAGTCTTCTAAGATGATGGCTTGGTTTTCGCTGACCACTTTAGTCGATAGCTTGTGCAGGAAGTCTTGGCGCGTGTCCGCAATTTTGTTGTGCGTTTTGGCTATTTTAATCCGAGTCTTTTCCCAGCCTCTGGAGCCTTTTTCTTGTCGGCTCAACTTGCGCTGCAACTTCCTCACTTTGCGGTCAATCTTTGTGTAGATTGGGCTTTCAGCTTTTGTGCCATCACTCATGAACGCGAAGGTTTTTATCCCCAGGTCAATCCCAATGCTTTGGTTTTTAGGATTGATATTGACTGGTTCGATCTCGACCACGAAACTGAGAAAATAACGGTTGGCACAGTCTTTAATTACTGTTACAGAACTAGGTTCAGACGGCAGTTCTCTTGACCAAATTGGATTTACACTCCCAATTTTTGCCAAGTAAACCGTTTCATTGTTAATTGAAAAACCGCCGCGAGTTAGTCTTGCCGATTGCTGATTGGTCTTTTTCTTAAACCTGGGACTGCCTAACTTTTTGCCTTTGGGCTTGCCATTGAGAGAGCTAAAAAAGTTTTTATAAGCAACACCTAAATCGGCGATGGACTGCTGCAATGGTATTGCTGAAACTTCTGACAGCCAGCACCTTTCTTCAGTCTTTTTCGCTTCAGTGATAAGCAATTTCTGCAAATCTCCGTTGCTTGACAATTTGGAGGAAGCCTTGCACAAAGCCAACGCATCGTTCCAAACTACCCGGACGCAGCCGAACAACCGACTTAAGCTTTGTCGTTGCTGGTTTGTTGGGTAGAATCGGTAGCGATATCTGGCTTTCACGTTGAGGTGCTATAGTTGGTCTGTTGCTCAATTATACATCGGTGCGCTCAAGATGAAAACTCTTCTTCGCAAAGAAAGGCACAGCATTACGGATCTGAAAATTCACTTGGTCTGTGTGACCAAATATCGTAGGTCGGTATTTACTGCCAACAGCCTTGCGGTGATTGAAGCGTCGTTTAGGGATGTGGCTAAGAAGATGAATTTTCAGATTCGAGAGTTTAATGGAGAAAGCGACCACATCCACGCTTTGATCGAGTATCCTCCCAAGCTATCGATTTCTGCTATGGTGAATGCACTCAAGGGCGTTTCTAGCAGGAAATATGGACAAGAGGGGTTTCCAAAGCCTTGCGGGAAAGAAGCTTTATGGAGTCCTAGCTATTTTGCTGCTTCTGTCGGAGGAGCGCCACTGGAAGTCCTCAAACGCTATATCCAGAATCAAGAAAAGCCGTCTTGAAAGACGGGGCTTTAAACCCATTTCTTTGGTAATCGCGATCGCCCGCAATTGAAAATCAGTCTTAAATTCTCACTCATCAGAAACCTGCCCGATGTCAGGTAACATGAGAAAGGATTAATTTTTAACAGCGCGGCATGGCTACTATTTGGGAACTCGACTTTTACAGCCGTCCAATCCTAGACGAGCGAGAGAAAAAAAAATGGGAAGTGTTGATTTGCGAAAGCCCGCTGAATGTAGGCGACAAGGCAGAATCTCTGTTTCGCTATTCGCAATTCTGCCCCAGTACAACCGTGAATTCCCTGTGGCTGGCTGGTGCAATTAAAGATGCGATCGCCTCTGCACCGAAACCACCCGAAAAAATCCGCTTTTTTCGCCGCCAAATGGCGAACATGATTACCAAAGCCTGCGAGGAATTGGATATTCCCTCAGCCTCCAGCCGCCGCACCCTCGCCCTCAGCCTGTGGCTGGAAGAACGGATGCAAGACGTTTATCCCGCCGAACCGGGTTATCAGCCGGTTGTGAACCCCACCGTTCAATTTGTACCCGAAACGCCCATAGCGCTGCCGGATGCCTTAATCGGCGAAAAATGGTCGTTTGTGAGTTTGCCGATCGCAGCTTTTGACGAAATGTCCGAGTGGGATATTGGATTTGGCGAAGCTTTCGGACTCCCGATGACACGCCTCGCCCCGGAAACACAAATTCCAGGATTAATCATCTACTCATCGAGAGCAACGGCTTTAGCAGGTTGGATGTCGGGTTTGGAATTAGCTTTTCTCAGATATGATAGCGCCCCTATCCCTAGGCTGGTATTAGATACGGGAGCTAACGATCGCTGGATTATAGCTAATCTCAGAGACTCAGCAACTGAGAAAGAAGCGAAAGGATTTGAAGCGGCGAAAAAGCAAGCAAAACAAGTACATTTTTTAGCAATTCAGTCGAATCCACAATCGGAATCTTTTGCAGGATTTTGGCTGCTGCACGAACTAACTAATTAACTAACTAATTAGTCGATCCCTTGGCAATAACCGATCTGGCATCGGTCGCAAAAATTTGGTAATTGGTAATCGGTAATTGGTAATTGGTAATTGGCAATCGGTAATTGGTAATTGGCAATCGGTAATTGCTTCCAATGACAAATGACAACCGACAAATGACAACAGTCAACTACCAACTGCCAACTGCCAACTGTCAACTGTCAACTGCCAACTGTCAACTGTCAACTGTCAACTGTCAACTACAACAATGACCAATCACCAATCAGCAGAACAACTGCTAGAATTAGCCACCAAAGCAGGTGCCGAAGCTGCTGAGGTATTGGAATCGCAATCGCTCTCGCGGCCGGTCTTTTTTGAAGCAAACCGCCTCAAACAGCTAGAAACTGCCCAAGCAGAAGGCATTGCGCTGCGGCTGTGGCGGGACGGGCGGCCGGGTTTGGCGGTGGCCTACGGGCCCGTGGAACCGCAGATTTTGGTCGATCGCGCGATCGCACTTTCGCAACTCAACGAGCCGGAAACCATCGAACTCGGCACCGGTGACAAAGTTGTGTATCCCGATCGCGGAGTGTCAATCCCAGCCGAACAGTTAGTAAACTGGGGAAAAGAGGCGATCGCGATCGTCCGCGAAGCCTATCCCGAAAGCCTCTGCACCGCCGAACTCGACTGCGAAATCGAAAGCACCCGCTTGCTGAACACCAGAGGCTTGGATTCTAGCCACACCGACACCACCCTCAGCGGTTATTTGTCAGCAGAATTAGTCCGCGGCGAAGATTTCCTCAACATTTGGGATGGCGAAACCGAACGCGGCACCCTCGACTTAACCACCAGCGCCAAGCGCGTTTTGCAGCGTTTGGAATGGGCGAAAGAAAATGTAGCCCCCGCCACGGGCCGCGTGCCGGTACTGTTTACAGCCAAAGCAGCCGATTTGCTGTGGGGGACTGTCTGTGCGGCGTTGAATGGTAAACAGGTACTCGAAGGCGCTTCTCCTTGGAACGATCGATTGGGCCAACAAGTAACATCGCCCCTTGTCACTCTCTCGCAGCAGCCGGATATCGGGCCCTATAGCTGTCCTTTTGATGACGAAGGTACTCCCACTCGGGCGATCGTCTTTATCAACAGCGGAGTATTGCAGCTATTTTATACCGATCGCACCACCGGTCGAGCCTTGGGAAGCGGCACCACCGGCAACGGATTTCGCCCCGGTTTGGGCAGCTATCCAACGCCGAGTTTGTTTAATGTTTTGATTAAACCAGGAGAGCGATCGTTAATTGACTTAATCACTCAATTAGACGACGGCATTGTCATCGATCAAATGCTCGGCGGCAGTGCCGGAATTTCCGGCGATTTTTCAATTAACGTCGATCTCGGCTACAGAGTCAAAAAAGGTCAAATAATCGGCAGAATCAAAGACACCATGGTAGCCGGCAACGTCTACAGCGTCCTCAAACAATTGGTAGAATTAGGAGGAGACTCCGAGTGGAACGGTTCTTGCCACACACCATCTGTAATTGTAGAGGGATTGTCCGTCACCGGCAAAAACTAAATTCATGGGAATTGGGCAAACAGGGCATACGGCATTGGTAATCGATAATGGGTAATCGTTCATAGTTAATAGTTAGTGGTTAGTGGTTAAGCCCAAGTGCATTTAAATTGTGCAGTCAAGTTTGATAAAATGCTTGTGGGTGGGGTGCATCTGGTTTTAACAAATATGTTTGTAGGGGCGAAGCATGACCGCAGTCAATATGGGATTATAACTAATAATTTATATGCGGTCATGCTTCGCCCTCCCCAAAAGTGAGTGAGATGCACCCGTGTGGTGGCTCCCAGAAACCGCCCAAAAAATACAATTAAGATGCCCAACAGCTTAGTAGTTAATAGTTAGTGGTTAGTGGTTAGTGGTTAGTGGTTACTTGTGAGGAGTTTTTCTAATAAAAAATAACCAATTCCCAATTCTCAATTCCCTGTTTGGCCAATCCCTTCGCTCCGCCCAATTCCCAATTATCCATTCCCAATTCCCAATTCCCAATTCCCCATTCCCCATTCCCCATTCCCCATTCCCCATTCCCAGACATAATATGCGTATTTGTTTTATCGGCGACTCTTTTGTCAATGGTACAGGCGACCCCAAATATCTTGGTTGGACAGGACGTGTTTGTGCGGCAGCCAGCGGGCAAAGACAGGATATCACCTACTATAATTTAGGAGTGCGGGGAGAAACCAGTACGGATATAGAAACTCGGTGGTTCAGCGAAATTTCTTGTCGCTTACCTCACTACTGCGACGGCAGAATAGTATTTTCCTTTGGCGTCAACGACACTTATTTTGAAAACGGAAAAACTCGCGTCTTACTTGAAAAGTCAATTGAAAATCTCCGCTATATTCTCAACTCTGCGAAAGAAAGAGTGCCAGTCTTAATGATAGGGCCGCCGCCAGTTATTGATGTCGAGCGCACAATCAGAATAGCCAGTTTATCCGAGCAGTTTTCCCAAGTTTGTAGCGAGTTAAATGTGCCTTATTTAGATATTTGTACCCCGCTGGAAAAATCAGAGATTTGGATCGAAGAACTTACCAACAATGACGGTTCCCATCCTCGGGCTGCTGGTTACAAGGAAGTGGCTAAAATAATTCACAATTGGGAGGCTTGGAAAGATTGGTTTAAAAATATAAACATATCAGATAAAGAGACGGTAACTCTGTTTAGAGCAGTCGGAAAAAAAGAAATGGAATTAATTAAAGAAAGCGATTTTCTGGTATTTCCGCCGCGACTGTCTTTCCAGCCTATTTTTTATCCCGTACTTCACAAAGCATATGCCATACAAATTGCACGAGATTGGAATACCAAAGATGCAGCATCGGGATATTTTGGTTATGTAACCAGGTTTAGAGTTTTGGCTGAATTCTTGAATAAATATCCCGTCCAAACAGTCGGCAGTTCGATTCACCAAGAGTATTGGATTCCAGCAGAAGAGTTGGCAGACTTCAATCGCAATATTGTCGGCAAAATTGAAATTTTTGCTGAATATCAACCGTAAAATAGAATCAACAGGACTTACGGATTGCTGCTCAGAAACCGGGTTTTTTCCTAAGAAACTGGTCGATCGCCTTTAATTCCTGTAAAAAATCGGTTTCTATAGGTTGGACTGGCTCAGTCTCGATAAAATAGGAGGAATGACAGATGTTAGATTTTAATCAATTTGAAGTTGTGAGTTTTGACTGCTACGGCACTCTCATAGATTGGGAAAGTGGGATATTACCAGTCTTGAAACAGTTGCTGTCCAACCGCGAAATCGATTTTAGCGATGAGGGAACTTTAGAAATGTTTGCTGAGTTTGAATCGGAACTGGAAAAAGACAAGGGTGAGTATATCAAATATCGGGAAATCCTGCAAGAAATAGTCAGAAAAATTGGTAAAAAATTTAGTTTTGAACCGACAGAAACAGAGTCGGCAACAGAAATTAATTGTTTGGTTGAATCGATAAAAAATTGGCAGCCTTTCCCGGATACAGTTGCAGCTTTGAGAGCGCTCAAGCAAAAATATAAATTGGCGGTAATTTCCAACATTGATGACGATTTGTTTGTTGGTACTGCCAAACATTTAAAAGTTGAATTCGATTGGGTAATTACGGCGGAACAAGTACGATCGTACAAACCGTCAACTCGCAACTTTGAAATGGCGATCGAGAAAATGGGCATACCACCGTCAAAACTCCTGCACGTCGCTCAAAGCCTGTATCACGACATTGTACCAGCCTCATATATGGGAATATCGACAGTTTGGGTAAATCGGAGATACGATCGAACAGGATTTGGTGCGACACTGCCGGCCAGCGCCCAGCCGGATTTAGAAGTGCCGGATTTGACAACGCTGGTGGAGGCGATCGCCTAAATAACCGCAGATGTCAAAATAGTTGCTTGAAATTACCAAAAGGTGGAGATTAGGATGAAGTTTAAAATCTTGACTGGACTGTTGACAGGATTAGTTGTTTCAACAACCACAGGTTTAGTAAATTGTCAACCGAGTTATGCCGAAAATAAAAGCTTTTCATTGAGAATTCCAATCGACCAAAATTTCAGATTGTTGGCTTCAACGAAGGTGGATTTAGGCGCGCAGGTAGCGAGTGAGGTTTTGACACAAAACCAAACAGCGGAAGAATTTTACAATCAGGCTGTAGAGAAGTACAAACAAGGAGATTATCCGGGTGCTATAGAGTCTTACACTCAAGCGATTAAACTCAACCCCAATTATGCCGAGGCCTATAACGATCGCGGTGTTGTCCGATCGAACTCAGGAGACAAGCAGGGTGCGAAGGCAGATTTTGACCAGGCAATAAAAATTAAGCCCAATGATGCTAATGCCTATATCAATCGAGGCAATCTCCGCGATGAGTCAGGAGACAGACAGGGTGCGATCGCAGATTACGACCAAGCCATCAAAAATAACCCCAACAATGCCACCGCCTATGTCAATCGGGGCAATGTCCGGGATGACTCAGGAGACAGTCAAGGTGCGATCGCCGATTACGAACAAGCCCTGAAAATTAACCCCAACTATGCTTTAGCCTACTACAATCGGGGGATTACTCGATCGAGGTTAAAAGACAAGCAGGGTGCGATCGCAGATCTTCAGAAATCCACAGAATTATTTCAGAAACAAGGCAATAAAGTTCTTTACGAAAAGGCAATAAATATAATTAATAGACTTCAAGAATCACCATAAACCAATACGGTGGACTTAACGCTTTTTGACGAATGTCATCTCAAGATTTTCTAGGCAATACAGGCATTTCTTGAAAGTCAGATTGTTCTTAAGTCAACCGTATTGTACCATAAACAACTAAACTATTGACCGCATCGATCCATGCCAAGATAAAACTTTTGAGGATCAAACTGTCTCGCCCACTACTCAATTTTCAACTTAAACTATGAATTTACTCTGCCGACTACCAGCGACATTAATTGGTGTGACTGCAACTATTTTGATCTCCCAATCCCCGGCAGTTTACGCCAGAGAAGCTAAATCAATCACTGTTAAATCAATTACTGGGCAGATTGATACTTACGATCGAGTGGATTTGTCTGTCCAAGTTGCGAGTGAGCTATCGGCGGCAGGGGAAACAGCGGAGGATTTTTACAATCAGGGTGGACAGAAGTACGACAAAGGAGATTATCAGGGTGCGATAGAAGCTTACAGTCGAGCAATTGCGCTTAATCCTAATTATACTTCTGCCTATAACGATCGCGGTAATGCCCGTTCAGCCTCAGGAGACAATAAGGGTGCGATCGCAGATTACAACGCAGCCCTGAAAATTGACCCCAACTATGCTAATGCCTACTACAACCGAGGGATTGCCCGCTCAGGCTCAGGAGACAACCAAGGTGCGATCGCCGATTTCGACGCAGCCCTGAAAATTAATCCTAAGTATGCCGAAGCCTACGGCAATCGAGGCAATGCCCGCAATAGATTAGGAGACAAGCAAGGTGCGATACAAGATTACAACGAAGTTCTGAAAATTAATCCCAACGATGCCAAAGCCTACTACAACCGCGGGAAAACTCGCTATCAATTGGGAGACAAGCAGGGTGCCCTCGCCGATTACAACCAAGTTCTGAACATTAACCCCAACGATGCTGCGGTATATACCAGTCGGGGTAATGTTCGCGATGAATTAGGAGACCAACAGGGAGCAATCGCCGATTACGAAAAATCCCTGAAAATTAACCCCAACTATGCCTTTGCCTATCTCAACCGTGCTATTACGCGATCGAGCTTAGGAGACAAACAGGGAGAGGTGGCAGACCTTCAGAAAGCCGCCGACTTATTTCAGCAACAAGGAAACAAAGAGATGTACCAAGAGGTACTAAAGATAATTAAAAGAATTCAAGGGACAACATAAAATTTTCCTTAATCTAATATCTGAAAGTCGCTAGAATCGCAGAAACTTTCAGCTTTGACAGTTATAAAACCACACTCAACCATCAACTAAAATCATGAATTTTAATCGACGACTACCAGCAGCATTAATTGGTTTAACTGCAACTATTATCATCGCCCAGCCGCCCGCAGTTGCAACAAACTCTGCCAAATCAATCAGTGATAGTTATGCTCGAATGGATTTGTCTGTGCGTGTGGCCAGCAAGCCTCTGGGGAACGAGCAAACAGCAGAGGAATTTTATAATCTGGGTGTCAAGAAGTACCGCGAAAAAGATTATCCGGGTGCTATAGAGGCTTACGATCGAGCAATTGCGCTTAATCCTAATTTTGCCAATGCCTATATCGGTCGGGGTAATGCCCGGGATGATTTAGGAAACAGCCAGAGTGCGATCGCCGATTACGACCAAGCCATAAAAATTGACCCCAAAAATGCCTCAGCCTACTTGAACCGGGGTGTTACCCACTTAAGGTTAAAAAACAATCAGGCTGCGATCGCCGATTACAACCAAGCCATAAAAATTGACCCCCAATATGCTGAAGCCTACATCAAGCGGGGTTTTATCCTGTATATCTTAGCAGACAATCAAGCTGCCCTCGCCGATTACAACCAAGCCATAAAAATTGACCCCAATAATGCACCAGCCTACATAGGCCGGGGTGGTGTACGCGCACAATTAGGAGACAAGCAAGAAGCGATCGCAGATCTTCAGAAAGCCGCCGACTTATTTCAGAAACAAGGAGACAATGAGAGTTCTCAAAAGGTGCTAGAGTTAATTAAAAAAATTCAAGGCACACCGTCAAGTCCTCAATAATCTAGAGAGCATCGAACACGCTAACTTGGGTAGTGCGCCCTCTTGAACTCGCACTACCAAAAACAACTTTTTGCAAAAAAGAGTATAAGTAGGAGGGTAGGCAAAGAAAGGTACTACCCCTACAGATTTATCTAAATCATTTATGATTCAATACGCTTGGGTTAGCAATTGTCCGAAGAGAGGAACGAAGCATAAGCCCTAGCCCTTTCAGGGCGGCTTCGCCAACGGGCAGGCACGCGCCAACGCAGAGTCTATTTTTCATATCGTTTTATTGACCGGACGGTCTTAACCCAAGCGTATTGATTTATGATTGCCATATCAAAAATATTTACTGTTTGGTATAACACAGGATTTCTCAGATTTGACAGTTCGGAAAAAATAAATTTTTAACTAAAATTATGAACTTACATCACCGAATACCAGCAACATTAATTGGTTTAACTGCAACTATTTTCATCGCCCACCACCCCGCAGTTGACGCCAGAGAAGCTAAATCGATCGCGGCGGCACAGATTGAGCATTACGATCGAGTGGATTTGTCCGTGCAGCTTGTGAGTGAGGCTGGGGCGCCTGGGATGACGGCGGAGGAATTTTATAATTTGGCTGGACAGAAGTACCACCAAGGAGATTATCAGGGCGCTGTAGAGGCTTGCGATCGAGCAATTAAGCTTAATCCTAATTATGCCAATGCCTATATGGGCAGGGGTATCGCCCGAGCAAAATTAGGAGACAAGCAGGGTGCGAAGGCAGATTTTGACCAAGCCCTGAAAATTGACCCTAATTATGCGTTAGCCTACTACAACCGAGGTTTAGTCCGCGATCAATTGGGAGACAAGCAGGGTGCGATCGCCGATTACGACCAAGCCCTAAAAATTGACCCCAACAATGCTCATGCCTACTATAACCGAGGTGTCACCCGATCGAGCTTAGCAGACAAGCAGGGTGCGATCGCCGATTACGACCAGGCTATAAAAATCAACCCAGACTATGCTGAAGCCTACGCCAACCTTGGTATTGCGCGAGCGATATTAGGAGATAAGCAGGGTGCGATACAAGATTTACAAAAAGCCGCCGACTTATTTCAGAAACAAGCAAGAAAAGATGATTATGAAAAGGCACTAAACCTAATTAAAAGAATTCAAGAAAAATCATAAATTTTTCAACACTTTGTAATCTCAATTAATGTCGCAGCTAATTCATCTTCTTTAATGTGTTGCCACTCTAATTAAATTTGCTTCATTTTGGAACAATGCTTAGGCAAGAACAAAGATATATAAACCCTGCTCTTCCTACTTTGACCATAACTGTTCAACCTCCTGACATCGATGTATTAGACCGTCGTCTTGTAAAATGATTATTTACGAGAACTGCTATAGTATAGAAATCAAAATTATGGCATCGAAAAAATAGTAAATTAGCCATTAATATTTGCTGTATTTCCCCAAACATACCGAATGTTTGCTAAAGTCTAATCGAGCATACAATTCTTAGGTCATCTACCCTATTTATGCCGTACATTACTATCCCTAAACAACTTAGGGAACCTTCCAGCGTCATCGAATCTCAGCTTTTTTTACGCCCCAAACGCCTCGCTATTTTTGAAGCTTGCCTGATCGGTTTAATTTCAGGATTGGCTGGCGTCTTGCTCAAATTAGGAGTCGGATGGCTCGGCAGTTGGCGAGTTGCTACCTCAACGCTAATTCCAGCTTTAATTTTGCTTCCGGCTGTCGGTTTATTAGGCGGGTTTCTAACAGGTTTTTTAGTTGAACGTTTCGCTCCAGAAACTGCTGGTAGTGGCATTCCTCACGTCAAAGCTGCCCTCGCTGGTGTCAATCTTTCTTTGAATTTACGAGTAGCTGTCGTTAAACTTCTGACCACTATTTTAGCAGTTGGTTCCGGTTTAACCCTGGGAAGACAAGGCCCAACCGTCCAAATTGGAGCGTCTTTGGCCGGCTGGATAGGTAACTTGATGCCGACTTCCCCAGACTACCGCCGCCAATTGATTGCTTGCGGTGCAGCGGCGGGACTGGCTGCTGGTTTTAATGCTCCGATTGCAGGGGTTTTGTTTGTAGTTGAAGAACTGCTGCACGATGTTTCTGGCTTGACTTTAGGTACGGCAATTATTGCTTCTTTCATCGGTGCGGTTGTTTCGCAGCTTTTGGGCGGAGATAGTTTAAATCTCAATTTGCGAGAGTATAAAATTAGTTTTTTTCCTCAGGAAATTCCGTTCTATATACTGTTAGGAGTTTTAGCGGGATTGCTGGGAGCTTTGTTCAGCAAAGGGATTATTGCTGGTTTGCACTTCAATCGAAAAACGCTGAAATTAGCCTTACCTTGGCGAATTGCTTGTGCGGGGTTTATCTGTGGTATAGTCATCGCTGCTTTGCCAGAAAATTTTCGCAATAATACTGGTTTGCGCGAGTTTTTGCTAACCGGAGAAGCTAGCGGAACCACCAGTTTAATTGCTTTTATCGCTCACTTTTGTTTGACAATTCTTTCCGCAGCTTCGGGAGCTCCGGGAGGATTGTTTGCACCTTCTTTAGTTCTCGGTTCGGCACTCGGCCATATCGTGGGAATTATCCAAGCACATTGGCTGGGTGTTGGTTTGCCGGTAACTTACGCTTTGGCGGGAATGGGAGCGTTTTTTTGTGCGGTTTCTAGGGCGCCGATTACGGCGGTAGTTATTGTGTTTGAAATTACGGCGGATTTCAAATTGGTGCTACCTTTGATGATCTGTTCTGTAGTTGCTTATTTAGTCGCCGAAAAGGTGGACAGCGGCTCTTTGTACGATCGCCTTTTGGAGTTTAGCGGCATTCATCTCACCAAAGATAAACCTGCGGTTGATGGTTTGAGCGACTTGTACGCAGCTAACGTGATGCAGCGCCGAGTTGAAACTCTTTCGAGTCAACTGACTTTCGATGAAGTGATGCAGGCTTTTTCGCGATCGCACCACCGCGGCTTTCCGGTAGTTGAAAATGGTAAACTGGTCGGAATTATCAGTCAAACCGATTTAGCAAAAGCCAGCGAGCAGAATTTGTCCGGCAAGACACTGCTCAAAGAATTTATGACTGCACAGCCGATCGCAGTCAAAGCCAAGGATACCCTAAGCGAGGTACTGTACAGACTCAATCACTACAATATCAGCCGCTTGCCCGTCATAGAAGGACGGCATCTAGTTGGAATTATTACCCGCAGCGACATAATCCGAGTAGAATCCGATCGCCTCAGCGGAGAAACAACCCAAGGCCCGCATCCAGAACCCTCCTATGTAGTCTATCAAACCCGAGCGCCACAAGTCGGAAACGGCCGCTTATTAGTGCCGCTTTCCAACCCGCAAACAGCACCCGCCTTGCTGCGACTCGCGGCCGCCATTGCGCGCGATCGCAATTATGAATTAGAATGCCTGCAAATCATCATCGTACCGCGCAACAGTTCCCCCTCAGAAAGCGCAGTGCGAACCACAAAAAGCCGCCGCCTGCTGCAACAAGCCGAGCGCATTATCCGCAATTGGAACTTGCCAGTACACACTCAAATTCGGGTAGCTCACGACGTGCCTCACGCGATTTTAGAGACAATTAGGGAGCGTCACATTGACCTAATTTTGATGGGCTGGCAAGGCGAATTATCCACAACTGGACGCATTTTTGGCGATGTGGTCGATACCGTAATTCGGCAAGCAGGCTGCGAAGTAGTTTTAGTTAAATGGAGCGAAAAACTATTAGTAACACGCCAGAAAAATGAGTTTTCAGCCGCTAGCAGCGGGCGGGAATATGCGTCTACAGAATGGCAGTTAAATGCCGCAGGAGTTGATGACGCAGAAAATTCTCAATTTGTGACATCAAATTCATCAGCGACACCAGAGACTGAATTTTCCTCGCCCAATTCCGACATTCGGGCGCCAGAATTGGGATTGCACACACTGATGGGTTTGCAGCGCTGGTTAGTACCAATTCGCGGCAGTTACAAGCAAGCTGCGGCATTGCGGCTGCTACCTGCTTTCGTGGCTGCGAGTGCCTTATCGGAGATTAAATTGTGTCAGGTGCACCAGCCTTCTGTTGCGGAGCCCTCGCGCGCCGAATTAAAGCAAGCTGCGAAGTTTATTCAGGGGCGGGTTAGTTGTGAAGTAATAGTGACTGCGGTTTGCGCTAAGTCGGTGTCGGATGCTTTAATTGATTTGGCTCAAAACGATCAATGTGATGCGATCGTCCTGGGAGCCAGTCGCGAAGGGCTGCTGAAACAGGTGATTCAGGGGAACATCCCGGAAGCTGTGGCGCGCGGATGCGACTGTACAGTCATATTAGTGCGATCGGCATCCTAGCAAAATCATACCATTGGCGATCTTAGATTTTAGTCGTAGCGTGCGTCGCCATCAACAATCCCTAAATCATAACGGTGTTCAAAAAGATGAGGTACGTTGTTGGGCTTCAGCCCCTCTTAGTGTTTATTATATAAGCCGTCAGCCATACCTCATCTTTTTGAGAAAGGCTATATATGCAAAATCATCAAGCGACGCACCTTACACTTTAGCAAAATCCTAAGCTGTACCGCATTTAAATCGTATATTTTGAGATGTGAGTCGTAGGGTGCGTCGCACTCGAACATCCCTAAATTATATCAACAATCTCATGAATCCGCATCTTTCACGTGGAGGCTTGTACAAATGTTTTTATGAATAATTTATACCAATTTTCAACGAAATAACAGTATTCTTGTTCCCCCCCTGATTCATGGGGGGGCTAGGGGGGGTCGAAGAGTGTTGCACAATTTTAGAGAAATGGTATTAATTAATCAACCCTCAATAAACCCCAAGGTGCGCCAGGGCAAAAATCCTGAATTTGTATTGAAAACCTTCTCACCTCAATAAACCCAAGGTGCGTCAGGGCAAAAATCCTGAGTTTGTATTGAAAACCTACTCGCCTGACGCACCCTACAATCAATAACCAATAACCAATAACCAATAACCAATAACCAATAACTAATTATGGTTCACTTTAACGTCGGCTTTCAAAATTTTAATTCCTTCGCCGACATTACCCTATCGCTGGCGAAAACCTTAGACAAAATGGGGATTTCTATTTCAGTCGAACCCTCAGAAATCGCATCTCACCTCACACGCTATTCCACAGCCGAAGAAAACCACCTCCTAGCCAAGTGGATGAACACCGCACCATCAGATTTATTTCAGCTAAAATGGTCTCATTATTGGAAACCTTTCTTTTTAAAAGAACTCAGCGGACACCTCAACTTAGAATTTTTTGCCATCAATTACGAATTCGCCAGAAATGATGATGAATATGATTACTGGATTTACGATGCTGTCAACAATTCATCCCACATCATAGCCGTCAGTGAATATTCTAAAAACGTTTTAGTCCAAGCTGGATGTCCGACAAAAAAAGTCTCCGTCATACCTCTAGGTTTCAATCCTTTAATTTCGCAACTCTATTCTTCCAGACCTAAAAAAAACCAGAACGATGTAAAATCTATTCTGCACATGACCAATTCTTTTGACTTGTATAGATTTGGCACGGATCTCGCCATCCAAGCATTTTATCAAGAGTTTCAAGATGATGCCAACGTAGAGTTGATCGTCAAAGATGGTGGCAAAAATCCTGATGCCATAACCGAACATATCATAAATATGGAAAGACAATTCGGCAAATTAAAGCCGAAAATAGAGATAAAGCCTAAATTTTTTACTAAAACAGAACTAGCGGATTTATACTTATCAGCAGATGCTTTTTTGGCTCCGTTTCGTGGCGAGGGTTTTGCGATTAAAATTTTGGATGCCTTTGCTGCGGGTTTACCAGTCGCTATGACTGTGTACGGTGGCCCGACGGAGTACGCAAATAGTGCTAACTGTTATCCCATTGCTCACGATCTAATTCCCGTCGGAGAATGTTACGATACTCAGTATCTTAAAATTAGAAATGCTCCTCATTGGGCCGAACCAAATGTTGAGTCTGTTCGCGAACAGTTGCGAAAAATTGTGGAGGATCCCATGCGTTTTCAGGTAGCCCAAAAAGCTCGGGAGACGGCGGATTTATTTAATTGGGAAGCGACAGGCAAAAAATTGTTAAGATTAATGCGAGAGTTGTTTTAGGAGCAGAAATTATGGGACTCGAACGCAAAATGTTTAGGGGAATGTTTTCGCCTAGCGAAGTGGTAAGATTGAAGCAGCCTTGTTTTACTCCTGGGCGATTGTTTGAAGCAGGAAATTATAACGCTGCCGATTTGCCGGATGTGGCTTTTGATATGGGTTTAGTAGATTATTTGCCGCCAGTCAAAGGCAAGAGTGCAGAAAATTTCAACGCCCCGAACCCCCAACCTCAAAACCTTGAGGACTAAACTCCCGCTAGCAGCAAGGACTTGAGTTCTAAACATTCCCTTTTGTAGTAAGGACTTGAATCCTGAAAATTTAAATCATCAAAGACTCAAGTCCTGACTGCCAAAAATATCAAGTTAATTTAATTTAACCCTTTTGCTCAATCTGGGCAATTAACTCTTTCAAAACTTTACTAGCTTTATCATTTTCAATCTGACAAGTTCCCGCATTCCGGTGGCCGCCCCCACCATATTTTAACATTAACTCCCCTATATTAGTTTGAGAAGTTTTGTTGAAGATTGACTTACCAACGGCGAAAACAGTATTTTGTTGCTTCAGTCCCCATAGTGTGTGAATCGAGATATTGCACTCGGGGAACAAAGCGTAAATTACAAAACGATTTCCCGCATAAATCACATCTTCGTTACGCAAATCTAAAACGACTAAATGATCGTAAACTTTGGCGCAGCGCTGTATTTGGTCTTCAAATTTTTGGGATTGCTCGAAGTAAAGGTCTACTCTTTCTTTCACATCAGAAAGCTGCAAGATTTCATCGATGGTATGATTTTTGCAGTAATCAATTAACTCCATCATTAACTGATAATTGGAAACCGTAAATTCTTTAAACCTGCCCAAGCCAGTGCGGGCGTCCATCAAGAAGTTTAACAGCACCCATTCTTCCGGTTGCAAAACCTCTTCTTTGGCAAATTGAGCGGAGTCTGCTTTGTCAACTGCTAGCATCATCGCCTCGGAAATATCAGGAAATTTTGCTCTGCCTCCATAATATTTATACAGCACTCTGGCTGCGGAAGCTGCATAGGGGTCAATGATGTGGTTGATTTTGATTTTTTCATGTCTGAGAGTTTCGCTAAAATGGTGATCGAAAGCTAGATGAACTCCCTCAACATATGGTAAATTGGTGGTAATATCGTTATTTGTTATTTCGATTTTTCCATCCTGCATATCTTTAGGATGCACGAATTTAATCTCGTCTATCATATCGAGTTCTTTGAGTAAAACGGCACAGACAAGACCGTCAAAATCACTGCGGGTGACTAATCTGTATTTTTTAGTGAGTGGCATATGCTTCTCTGATAGGCAGGGACTGATTATAAGACAATATAACTTATTACTCGATCGCTGGACAATATGAATGCAGACCCTTACGCTTGGCTAGAGAAGTCCCTGGACACTGTTCGCCGGGCCGATTGGTATCGATCGCCACAATTGATCGAAAGCTGTCCGGGGCCTGTGGTAAAATTAGCAAGCCGTTGGCTGATTAACTTTGCCAGCAACGATTATCTGGGACTTGCCGGCGATGACAGGTTGATTCAAGCGGCGATGGCTGCAACTAAGGAATTTGGTACGGGTGCGACGGGTTCGAGGTTAGTCAGCGGACACCGCGATTTGCACCGACAGCTAGAACTGGCTATTGCTAATTTAAAACAAACTGAAGACGCTTTAGTATTCAGTTCCGGGTATTTAGCGAATTTAGGGGCGATCGCATCAGTTGTCGGCCAGCGCGATTTGATATTATCTGACAAGTACAATCATTCGAGTCTCAAAAATGGAGCCATACTCAGCCGTGCAACAGCGCTAGAGTACAATCACTGCAATCTTGAGGATTTAAAAGCCAAGCTAGAACAAAATCGTGCTAAATTCCGCAAGTGTTTAATTATTACCGATAGCGTGTTTAGCATGGATGGGGACTTGTGTCCGCTGCCGGAGTTGTTAGCTTTGGGCGAGCAATTTAACTGTATGGTATTAGTAGATGAAGCTCACGCTACAGGAGTTTTCGGTGCTAGCGGTGCCGGTTGTGCAGAACATTTCGGCTGTAAGGGATTGCCGCTAATTCAAGTTGGCACGCTTAGCAAAGCTTTGGGAAGTTTGGGCGGCTACGTTGCGGGCTCCGCTACTTTAATTGATTTTCTCCGCAATCGAGCCGCGAGTTGGATTTATACTACAGCATTGACGCCGGCTGACACGGCGGCTGCTTTGGAAGCTGTGAGAATTGTACAGCAAGAACCAGAGCGCCGAGTTCGGTTGCAACAAAATATTGAAACTTTCAAATATGGGGCGATTACCAATCGCCAATTACCAATTAGCAATTCCCTCTCCCCAATTTTCAGTCTGCTGTTAAAAGATGCAGCCACAGCTTTAGCAGTTAGCAGCCAACTCAAGGAAATGGGTATTTTGGCTGTGGCGATTCGGCCTCCGACTGTCAGTGTCAGTCGCATTCGGATTTCGCTGATGGCAACTCACGAGCTCGCACACCTTCACCATTTGCTAGAGGTGCTGGGGGAAGTTTTCAGTTTTGACTAAGGCACGTACCTTTGCTTTGGCGCTTTTGTCTATATCAAAGAGCGCTGAAGCGCAACTACGTACCGCTGAAGCGCAACTACGTACCTAAGAGCGCTGAAGCGCAACTACGTACCTAAGAGCGCTGAAGCGCAACTACGTACCTAAGAGCGCTGAAGCGCAACTATGTACCTTTGATTTGGGAAATTATTTTGTTGGGAAGCGGGAATCTGACCGACGCCTACTATTTAAATTATTGGAAATGTCAAGATATCGCTATTGACTTATGCGAGATAGTATACACTATTGTGGTCGATCGGTCAATAACTGTAAACTTTTTGTAAATTTAGATACTTTTTGAAATTTTGCGCTATATTAAAGAAGTAGGAGTTACACCAAATTTAATATAAGGAACGTTCACCATGAACACAAATCGCCAAAACGTAAAAAAAATCGCTGAAACCCACCGCGCTAACATTCAAAAGCAACTGATGCACCGCATCGAAGTCGCTAGAGCCAGCGGCAATCAAGATTTGGTTCGGGTGCTTGAAGATGAGATGAGACAGCTTTAAGTCGCTGCCACTAAAATTAGCCCGTAGTTTGGTTGAGAGGGTTGCGCGAGAAATGCAGAATTCCCGCAACCTCTACCCGATAATTTTTCAATCCTCTCTTAGTTGGTAGAAAAAAACCCGGTTTCTTCAAGAAACCGGGTTTTTTATTGAACTCTTGGGTTCGCCGATGGGGATAAAAACTGTTGAGTTCAAAACTCAAAATTCAAAACTCAACAGTTTTTATATAGCGGTTCTAAAAAAAGTGAGGTATGCCCTATGCCCTATGCCCTATGCCCTATGCCCTATGCCCTATGCCCTATCCCCATGAGTACCTCATATGAAAGCTCGAAAGGCTATATATTATCTGCCTCCGACTACAACATTTTTGATCCGCAAATGGGGGCCGCCGACGCTGACAGCTAAACCGCTTTGGCCACCTTTTCCACATCCGCCGTAGGCATAAACTGAGTCGTTGCCGATCGACTCTATATCCTTTAAAGTCTGAAATACGTTGCCGCTTAAGGTGACATCACTCACCGGTTCGGCCAATTTGCCGTTGCGAATCATGAAGCCTTCGGCTGCTGCAAAGGTAAACATTTCGCCGTTGGTTTGTCCTCCCAACATCCGTACTGCATAGACTCCTTCCTCAATGTCGCCCACCATTTCATCGAAAGAATGTGCGCCAGATTCGATCGCAGTATTAGTCATCCGTACCAACGGCATAAAAGTAGCGCTCAAGGCCCGAGCATTTCCCGTCGGAGCTTCGCCCATTTTGCCCGCAGTCTCGCGATTGTGCATTCTCGCTGCTAAAACTCCATTTTTAATTAAATGCTTGCACTGAGCTGGCACTCCTTCGTCGTCGTATTTCAAAGTTCCCGGCAATCCCGGCAAAGTTGCGTCGTCAATTACGTTCAATTGTTCGATCGCCACAGGCTTGCCCAAAGTCAATAATTCCTGCATTTTCGGGTTTTCGTAAATGCCGTCAGCTTCCGACAAATGGCCGAAAGCTTCGTGAATAAATACCCCCGACAAATAAGGGTCTAAAATCACTGGATACTGGCCGCCTTTGACCGGTTTTGCTTCTAATTGGCCCACAGCTCGCACCGCCGCGCTTTTAACACGATCTTCAATATTTGTCAAGACATTGTAATCCGATCGCGAATGAATCGATTCAAACCCTTGACGGACGACACCGCCTTCCCCGCGGGCGATCGCCCCAAACCGCCCCGTCACGTCCAAACGCTCTTGAGCAATGCAAGTGCCTTGAGAATTCACAAAATAAGTAATCCCGAATCGATCGCTGTAACCGGCCATTGTCGTCTGAATTCGCGGGTCGAAATCTAACAGCAATTGGTTGTAAGATTCGAGCAACTTGCGTTTTTCTGCTAGAGTAATAGACCGCGGATCGCGACCGAATTCCACCGCTACATAATCTTGAATCGGAGTGACATCTGCTAGTACAGTTTTTTCGCTACCTACCAAACGAGACTGCACGACAGCTTCTTCAATCCGGGCTTTTAATTCAGCCAAACCGTTAAATGTTACAAAACTCCAGCCGCCTTTGTGACAGGCGCGGATGCCGCCGGCTAGACTGAAACTGCGGTTGACTGCATCTAACTGAGGGCCGCGAAAACTAATGGCTGTTGACTCGCTTTGTTCGAGGCGAACTTCTAGATAATCTACTCGATCGCGGTAAGGTGCGATCGCTTCCATCAACTGTTCCTGCATCAAATTGCCCCTATGAATTATTTGCGCCCAGCGCTGACAAAAATTATTGCTAACCTTATTTTAGCCAACAAATCCCGTGTTTCGGGTGCGCGAGTCTGGAGAGTGGGAGAGGGGGAGAGGGAATTGGTGTCAACAAACACGTCAAATGTAATTCCAGTCTTCTGTCTGATGATTAATGCCAGATCCCCCCTAACCCCCCTTAGGTCGGGGGGGACAAGAAGCACTCAAAGTCCCCCTTCTTAAGGGGGATTTAGGGGGATCTGGCTTCGGCTGCGAACGAAAAATACAAAAGTTTTTGACCTTAAGTTGACACCAATGGGGAGAATGTGCGAGGAAATTGAAATAAACAATTGAGATGTACAACAGCTTAGAACACACAAAACTCGTGCAGACTTGTGAAAAGCTCCGTCTGCCGGAAATCTTGCATCGGCATAGGAAAATGAAACTAAAATAAATCTATCTAAAGACTTAAAAATATAGTTGAACTGCCGACAGATGGAATACTTTAAGCTGAAAAAATTCCAAATTTCACCGTATTTAGCAGCATTTTCGGCATTAGTAGCAATTTTGGTCGGAGTTGGCATTTTAGACCGATCGGAACAAGAGCGATTTTTGCAACACAACCGCGCTAGCACGATCGATCGGCTCAGCACAGTCCGCTCAAAGTTGGAAGGTTCTTTGAATTCCCGGCTATTTTTGATCCGGGGATTGGTAGCTGACATTTCCCACAACCCAGACATCACCGCAGCCGAGTTTGCAGCTACGGCGAGAATTCTGCTGGCACAGCAAACCGGCATTCGCAACATCACTTTAGTTAAAGGGACGACGATCGCTGATATTTATCCGAAGGATGGAAATGAAAAGGCGATCGGCGTTGACTTGATGACGCTACCCAAACAGCGGCAAATGGTCGAAGATGCGATCCACACCAGAAAAACTCTGCTTGCCGGGCCCGTGCAATTATTGGAGGGAGGCGTGGCCTTCATCAGCCGATCGCCAATTTTTCTGACCCCCCCCGACGCCGAGCCCGAAACAGGAGTTTACTGGGGGTTGATCGGTGTGATCCTCGAAAAAAATGTCCTGCTTGAGGAAGCGGGACTCAACGATCCCTCAGCCAAGGTGCAATACGCTGTCCGGGGGAAAGACGCGAAGGGAGTGTCAGGTGAGGTGTTTTTCGGCGACAACTCGATTTTTCAGAACAATCCGGTGGTGTTGGAAGTGATTTTGCCCAACGGTTCCTGGCAGTTGGCAGCAATTCCCGCAGGAGGATGGCCCGAGAATTCGCCACGGCGGGGGTGGTTGCTCTCAGGAGGTGGCTTGCTGGCAGTTTTGAGCGGGGTGGCGGTTTTTACGGGGATGTACGGCCTATCGATGCTGCGATCGAGCGAAGCTAAGTACCGACAACTGGTTGAGAACGCTAACAGCATGATTGTGCAGTTAGACAATGAAGGCAAGATTACTTTTTTTAATGAGTTTGCGGAAAATTTTTTCGGGTATTCACAAGCAGAAATTCTTGGCAAAAGTGCGATCGGCACAATTGTAGATCCGGCCACATTGTCGGAAAATCAGTTAGTCATAATGATTCGAGACTGTGTGGCACAGCCGGACAAATACTTCAAACACGAAAATGAAAACATCCGCCGCAATGGGGAAAAAGTCTGGATAACCTGGAGAAACAAACCTGTGGTCGATTCCAAAGGGCGATCGATCGGGCTGCTGTTCGTCGGTACAGACATTAGCGATCGCATCCTAGCAGAAGCCGCGCTGCAAGCGAGCGAATCTCGCTATCGGGCAATTATTGAAGACCAAACCGAACTTATTTGCCGTTTCTTGCCCAGCGGAGTTGTGACTTTTGTCAACGATGCCTACTGCCGCTATTTCAATAAATCGCGATCGGATCTGATCGGCAATTCTTTTATGCCTTTGATTTGGGAAGAAGATAGAAACTTTTGCAGCGATATTTTCAATTCTTTAAGCCTACAAAATCCCGCTATTACCTGGGAACACCGCGTAATTCTCGACACGGGCGAAATTCGCTGGATACAGTGGACTGACAGGGCAACTTTTGACGATCGAGGTGCGGCGATCGAATACCAAGGAGTGGGGCGCGACATTAGCGATCGCAAACAAGCTGAACTCGCCCTGCAAGCTTCAGAAGCAGAATTGCGGGCATTGTTCGCTGCCATGAACGACGTAATTTTTGTGTTCGATATTGAGGGACGCTATCTAAAAGTTGCCCAGACAAATCCCGAACTTTTGTACAAGCCACCGACGGAAGTTATAGGTCAAAAAATTCACGATCTATTCGATCCAGAAACAGCAGAATTTTTTTTGGAGCAAATTACTATCGCTGTCTCTACTAATCAAACTTTGAATTGTGAATATCACCTGGAAATTGGCAGCGAACAAAAGTGGTTTGCTGCTACCATTTCGCCAATGAAAGACAACACGGCTTTGTGGATTGCCCGGGACATTACCGAGCGCAAGCAAGCTGAAAATTGGTTGACAGGTCAAAAACAAATTTTAGAAATGATTGCTCAGGACGCAACTCTTGGCGATACTTTAAATACTTTAATTAAAATTATCGAACAGCAATCTAAAAATGTCATGGGTTCGATTTTGATTCTAGCTCCAGACGGCAAACATTTGCTGCACGGAGCCGCGCCCAGTTTGCCAGAAAGTTATAATGCTGCTATTAATGGAGTAGCCATCGGCCCGAATGTCGGTTCTTGCGGCACTGCTGCCTATCGCTGCGAACAGGTGATCGTTACAGATATTGCCAGCGATCCTTTGTGGCAAGACTTTCGAGATTTAGCCTTGAGTTTTGGACTGAGAGCTTGCTGGTCTACTCCTATTGTCTCATCTGGGGGTCAAGTTTTGGGAACTTTTGGTATGTATTACGCCCAACCGCGCACTCCCCAAAATTTTGAGCTGCAATTGATAGAATCTGTCAGGCATTTAGCGGGAATTGCGATCGAGCGGAAACAGGCAGAAGAAAGTCTCAAACAGCTCAATGAAGAACTAGAAAATAGAGTCGAACAAAGAACTGCTCAATTGATGCAAACAGAAGAACGCTGGCAGTTAGCACTCAAAGGTAACAATGACGGCATTTGGGATTGGAACTTGCAAACAGGAGAAATATTTCTGTCCGATCGATTTAAAGAAATCACGGGATACGAACACATCCCCATGCTCGATTACTTTGACGAATGGAACAGAAACACGCATCCCGATGATTTAGATTTAGTAATGCAAGCTTTCCAAGACCATTTAGACAAAAAAACGCCGCATTACATCACCGAATACCGCTTGTGGTGCTACAACAGCACCTACAAATGGATACTCAGTCGCGGACAAGCTTTGTGGGATGCATCTGGAAAAGCTGTCCGCATTGTTGGTTCAATTACTGACATCACGGAGCGCAAAGAAGCAGAGGAAGCACTACAAAAAAGTGAAGCGAAATTCCAAAAAATGTCTGTAAATGTGCCGGGAGTAATTTATCAATGTTTGCTTGGTGGAGATGGTTATTTAAGTTTCCCTTACGTCAGTCCTGCTTCCCTAGAAATGTTTGAGCTAGAACCAGAAAGTCTTCGTAAAAATGCGGCTTTGCTAATAGATTTGGTTCATCCCGACGACCGCCAAGATTATAACGAATCTGTTGCTATTTCAGCGCAAACTTTGCAACCTTGGTACTGGGAAGGACGGTTCGTGCTGCCTTCAGGAAAAATTCACTGGTTTCAGTCAATTTCGCGTCCTGAAGCTAAAGCAAACGGCGATATTCTTTGGGACGGTATCACTATTGATATTACGAATCGCAAACAAGCTGAGTTAGCTTTGCAAGAGAGCCAGCAGTTTATTCAAAAAATTGCGGATGCTACTCCCGGCATTTTGTATCTTTATGACTTGGAAGAACAGCGAAATGTCTATGCTAATTCTTCTATGGGCACGCTTCTTGGCTATACATTTGATGAAATTAAAGCGATGGGTTCATCACTAATGACTCAGTTAATTAACCCCGAAGATTTGCCAAAAATTTTGGAATATCACGCGAGCTTTGCAGAAATTAAAGATGGCGAAATTAGGGAAATTGAGTACCGGATGCTGGCCGCAAACGGTGAATGGTTTTGGCTGCAAAGTCGGGATACTATTTTTAGCAGAAATTCTCAGGGTCGGTCGAAGGTAATAATTGGATTTGCCCAAGATATTACGACTCGTAAACAATCAGAGGAAGCTCTGCGACAAAGCGAGGCGCGAGAAAGAGATAGAGCTACAGAGCTAGAGTCAGCGCTGCGGTCATTGCGCTCTGCTCAATCTCAACTCATTCAAACTGAAAAAATGTCTTCTTTGGGTCAATTAGTTGCAGGCATCGCCCACGAAGTTAATAATCCGGTTAACTTTATTCACGCTAACATTGCTTATCTACACCAGTATACTACACAGTTGCTGGATCTGGTGAATCTTTACGAACATGAGTATCCCGAACCTAATGCAAAAATTGTCGATCGCATTGCAGAGATTGATTTGGATTTCATGACTGAGGATCTAAGAAAACTTGTAGGTTCGATGCAGGTGGGAACCGATCGCATCCGGCAAATTGTGCTGTCGCTGAGAAATTTCTCGCGGCTGGACGAATCGGCAATGAAGCCTGTCGATATTCACGCGGGAATTAATAGCACTTTGTTGATTTTGCAGCATCGCTTAAAGAGTCACGATAGGCGCCCGGAAATTGAAGTAATTAAGGAGTTCGGGAAACTGCCACCGGTGGAGTGCTATGCCAGCCAACTGAATCAAGTGTTTATGAATATTATTGCTAATGGAATTGATGCTATTGAAGAACAATATCACAAGTTGTCAGTTCCAGAAGCAGCGACTAAGAGCGGCCGGATTGTGATTTGCACTGGTGTCACGGCCCAGGGCACTGTGAGGGTGGAAATTTCGGACAACGGTACGGGGATTCCGCAGGCGGTGATCGATCGCATTTTTAACCCGTTTTTTACGACAAAAGCTGTGGGGAAAGGTACTGGCTTGGGAATGTCGATCGCGCACTCGATTGTGGTAGAAAAGCACAAGGGCAAGATTGACTGTTTCTCCCAAGTCGGAGGCGGAACGACTTTTGCGATCGAAATTCCGATCGGCAAAACCTATCTGTAGGTTCCTTAGGTACGTTGTTGCGCTTCAGCGCTCTTTCATAGATCGTCGAAGAGCGCTGAAGCGCAACAACGTACCTTTATGTAATGTGACAGCGGGGAGCGAGAAGTGGCTAGCTGACGCACCCTACAAATCAGACTGTCAACTGTCAACTGTCAACTGTCAACTGTCAACTGTCAACTCTTCCGAATGCTATAGCGACTAAGATAGATTCACGCTGCTGAGAAAGCGGTGCTGCATGAAACCTTTAATTGTATAAAAACTGACATGATGGGATTAATCCTGGAAGCGATCGCAGCAATGGGACAGAATGTCCGCTGGATGTCTTGGAATTTGTTTTTAGGTTTAGTACCGCTGGCGTTGAGTTTTTGGCTCTTCCGCAAACCTCGATCGCGCTGGCTGCTGTGGGGTACGTGGGTTCTCCTGGGCGCTACTTTTTTGCCTAGCACGCGCCATGTTGTGTCCTATCTCAAGCACATTGTGCAAGATGTGGGTACAACTTACGTTTTGGGGGCGATCGCAATTACGCTAGCACTAATGGCTTTAGATATCTGGGTGCTGCGACAGCGCGGAGTTCGCTCTCTCCGCTGGTGGGGCGGTTTTTTCTGGTTTATCGCGTTTTTGCCCAATGCACCCTACGTTTTAACTGATATCATTCACCTGATCGAGCAGATTAAAGAGGGGAACTCGGTGTGGGTGGTGACATTGGCGCTGATTCCGCAGTATCTGGTGTTTATGTTGGCGGGATTTGAGGCCTATGTACTGTCGGTGATGGGTTTGGGTTACTATCTGAAGCAACAGGGTTGGGGTAGATTTATTCTGGCAACGGAGATAACTATACACGCACTTTCGGCGATCGGCATTTATTTAGGACGATTTATCCGGTTCAACACTTGGGACATCCTGACTAACCCCGATGCGTTGGTTAACACCGTCATGAATGATTTGATTGGTAAGCGTCCGGTTGTAGTAATGGCTGCAACATTTGTCGTTATTGCTGTTTTGTATTGGGTGCTCAAGCAAGTTAGTTTGGGGATTAGCCACCGATTTTACTACAATCTATCGTCGTCGGAGTCGATCGGCGAAACCACCACTTCTCCCGATCCCATAGATTTAAGATTTTAGATTTACCCCACAACTAACCTACAAACTGTTTGCGTCTCCACGACTTAAATCGGAAAACAAATATTCCTCTGTGAGTGACATCATCTCCGGTAAAATAACCGCGATCTGGTTTGTAGTGAGGACTTTAGTCCTCTGATTTTCATGAGGACTAAAGTCCTCACTACAAACCAATTTAATTGTAGTCGTGACCGCGCACCTCATAGGAGACCAATCTCTTCCCTAAACTCCCAAATAAATTACTGCGACAATGGGGAATCAAACTTGATATGTTAGAACAGTTGAAGTAGTTTTGCAAACAGTAAAAATGAATCGATTTGACCGTCAGTTGTGGGAAAAATTTATTGCGATCGCTCAGCCTTACTTTTATCCTTTAGAGCCTGGAGGAGGCAGGGTTTTTCTGGGATTAGTAGCGCTGTTATTAATATTTCTGTTCGCTGCTATGTTTGTACTCGTTAGTGTTGTATGTTTGGGGGGTGCCGCTCTTTTTCCGGATTTTGTCAATAATATTGCTGCTGGGTTAGTTAGTTTGTTGCAGCAGATTATTGATTCCCCGACAATTATCATTGTTGCCTTGATGCTAATTATTCCTTTGAGCGCTTTTTGGTTTTTTAAAGGCAGATTGATAGCGCATTGGCAGTCGTGGTTTTTTTTAGCTTTATTGCTGTTATTGTCCCTGTCCGTAAGCGGTTTGAATGTAATCATTAGTTACGTCAGTAACTTTTTCAATACAGCACTGGCAAAAAAAGACCAGCTCAATTATTGGAAGTATCTTTTTGTCTATGCAGGGGTTTTTGCAGTCGGCACTCCCATTGTGGTAATTTACGGCTACATCCAAGATAAATTGAGTCTCTACTGGCGACAGTGGATGACAAATAAGTTCCTGGACAAGTATTTTAAGAATCGGGCTTATTACGAAATAAATTCACACAAGGAAATCGACAATCCCGACCAAAGAATTTCTGAAGATGTCAAATCGTTTACTCGTACAAGTTTGACATTTATGCTGGCGCTCCTGAGTTCAATAGTTAATATCATATCTTTCACGGGTATCCTGTGGTCAATCTCGAAACAACTTTCAATTTTCCTGATTGTCTATGCTATGTTGGGGACGACCGCCAGTCTGATTTTTGGTCAAAAATTAGTGCCTCTGAATTTCGAGCAACTTAAACAAGAAGCTAATTTCCGCTACGGACTGGTTCACATTCGCGACAATGCTGAATCCATTGCCTTTTATGGAGGGGAAGAGCGAGAATCGATCCAAATAAAGCAGCGGTTCGTGGAAGTATTCCGCAATTTTAATTTGCTAATTGGCTGGCAGCGAAATTTGGATTATTTTACAACTGGATATGGGTATGCTGTGGTGATTATTCCGGCTTTGTTTCTCGCTCCTGCTTATTTTGCCGACACAACCGATACGATTCAGTTTGGAGACATCACTCAGGCGGGTTTTGCTTTCCGTCAGGTTTTAGCCGCTTTTTCACTGATTGTCAGTCGCATTGAACCCCTTAGTTCTTTTGCAGCTAGTATCAATCGTTTAACTGTATTTACAGATACTTTGGAAGCAAAAAAGGCGGTATCTCGTGCCGGAGGAACTACTATAGATGTCGTAGTAGATTCTCAGTTGATGCTGAAACAGGTTACTTTAGATACTCCGAAGCATCAAAAGACTTTGATTAAGGATTTGTCGGTAGCGGTGTCGCCGGGAGAAGGACTGTTAATTGTCGGTGAAAGCGGTTCTGGGAAGAGTTCTTTGCTGCGGGCTATTGCGGGTTTGTGGGACTCGGGAACGGGTCGTCTGGCGCGGCCGGAATTGGGAGAAATGCTGTTTTTGCCGCAGCGTCCTTATCTGATTTTGGGCAATTTGCGATCGCAACTTCTCTATCCCAATACCAGCAGCAAGGTTGATGAGGAACAATTGCGCTGTGTTTTGGCATTAGTCAACTTAGCAGATTTGCCGGACAGATTGGGCGGTTTTGATGAGGCTTTAGATTGGGTCGAGATTTTGTCCCTGGGAGAACAGCAGCGTTTAGCTTTTGCCAGATTGTTGTTGACGAAACCGCGATATGCTATTTTGGATGAGGCTACAAGTGCTTTGGATTTGAAGAACGAGCAACTTTTATACGAACAGTTGCAAGCAACTAAAACTACATTTGTGAGTGTGGGCCACCGATTGAGTTTGTTGAAATATCACCAGCAGGTTTTGGAACTTTTGGGTGATGGGAGTTGGCGACTGCTTTCGACCGAAAAATACCGCGATAGTACGAAGGTTTTTGGCTGATACAGCGCTGGTTTCAAAAATTGTGAATTTACTCGTTTTTTAGTTTTTGGTTCGTGCTGGGTGGCGGTACGGTTGGAGATTTATCGCGCAGGTGCTACAGATTAATCGCTCATCGCCTTGCCTCCACCCTACAAAATTTCGACGCTTGGTTGCATTCTTTTTTTGAAGTGGTATCAAAATGGATAATTTGGGTATTGTAAAACTTCATTCAGTTTGTAAGCATAAGTAATCAAGCATGGTATTATGTGGTCAGGAGGTTGAGAATGCAGCTAACAGAACGTCACATCATT
>NZ_JAEQDE010000198.1:0-2906 GCF_020737865.1 Microcoleus sp. PH2017_35_SFW_U_B | reverse complement strand
ATTCCAAACGCAGATTCCTCTGACGCAAGACGCCCGCATCTGTAATCCAATGGCACGGAGGCAAAAACAAATTGAACTACGGGCAAATAGTCTCGTGCGGCCACAATTTGCTCAAAAAGCTACCCAAATAGTCAAGGATGGGTAGCTTTGTCCATAAATTAAGTTACAGTTCCTAACCCAGAAGCAACAACCGATCGCCCGGAGCTGAGTTTGGGCTCGCTTGCTTGGGAGCGAAATTAACTGCGGTTGTCCTTGGCAATTCGCGATCGGCTGCTGCTCGATCGCATCTGGGACGAATGCTCGATCGACAGTTGGGCGCCTACTCTCTTGACGAAAAACTCGGTTTCTTCCTAGATACGCAAATTTCCCAGCTTCTGATTTTGGGTAGAAACCGGGTTGATGAGCGGTAAGTGCTAATTTGTGTTGAAACCAATATTTAAGCTGTACTGCATTTAAGTCGGTCTTTTTCAATTGCCCTGTCAAAATAACGTCAAATTCTCTGGCTTGTGGCCCTCCGAGGGCGATTTTCCCGATCGCCCCCTCGGAGTCCACTGAGAAAGTAGCGAAGGTTGAAGAGTGGCGCAGCCCGATCGCGCGATGAAACAAATCCCTCTAGAACATTATAAATTGTATATTTTAATTCCCTATTCCTTGTTCTTGTCCCCCCCCATCCGCTTCTCCCCCTCGAACATCACAGACAATAGAACTCTTGCAAAAGTCAAATTTACCCCCCGCAAGTCCCCTCGAACTTCGGGGGGAAACAAGAATAATCTTACCCCCTCCCCGAACTCGCGGGGAGGGCTGGGGTGTGGTGCTTTGTATTTTTGTAAGAGATCTAATGTTTTTGGTGCAGCAGCTAATTCCTCCGGTGGTGGCTGCACGATGTTTCTGCCGCCACGCCCATTCAATCGGTTTTTAGCGAAAACCCTTTCAACGAACAGGTGAAATTTCCTTGATTTTTTTACCGGATTGCCTTCCCCGGACTGCGTTGTGTGCAAATTATAGCAGATGTTGAATGAAGGAAGAAGGAAGAAGGAAGAAGGAAGAACGGAGAAGGAAGAAGGCGATAAAGGCTGCGCTCGGGGGGTAAAAAGAAGTCTGAACTCAGAAGTCAGAAGCAATCGACTCCATGGGGAAAGGGCCATTAAGAGCGTCCTAACCGTCAGGGTGGATGGGCTATATATGCCGAACACCTTAGTAGAAGATTGCTCTTCGGTATTTGGGGTTTTGAGGGGATTCGCTGCCCGAAAAACAGGGTTTACAAGTAGGTGGCAGCGGCATCGAGAACAAGTGCTGCCTCGCCTTGTTGAGGTAAAATTTAACCCCGCGCCGGTAACAAGGCTGGCGGCAGATTTGCCTGTGTCGCGCCCTAGGTATTTTCATTCATCGGTGCTTTGGTTTTTACCTTGACCGCAGACTGGATCGGGGATTGGTGAAAGTTGGGAACAGACTTTACTGTAAAAAAGTAAAGCATTTAATTTGCGACAATAATTCCTCCCGCGATCGCGCCCTTGACGCTTAGGCAAGCATCACCTGCTCGAAGGCAAATAGATCTGCCTTCGAGTATCCTTACTTACACCCCCGGTTTTGAGACCGCAAAAATTTACCCAGAATCTTATATTCCGAATTCTTAGTATTGACAGTGAAACAAAGTTAATCTAATGTGTTGTAATTGATATAAGTAAAGTCCAATAAGCGAGGTACGGTCAATGGCAGAAACAGCTACAGCACCCTTAACAGGAAAAGGTCTGCTTCAAAAAATCAAAGGCAGCGATTTGCCGCGCAGAGAACTTGCAAAGCTTTGCGGCTACTTCACCGTCAGCAAAAGTGGAGAAACCCGGATTAACTTGGCTGAGTTTTACGATGCAGTGTTAGCTGCTAAGGGAATTGAGCTAGAGAAGTCGAAAGCAGACGGACGCGGACGAGAAGCGAGTTATCGCGCTAGCGTTCACAAGAATGGCTCGATCGTGATCGGGGCAAATTATACCCAAGAAATGGGATTAAAGCCAGGTGACGAGTTTGAAATTAAACTCGGATACAAGCACATTCGCTTGATTCAGATCGATGTGGACAGACCGGAAGTGGAAGTGGAAGAAGAGGAGGATACAGAAGAATAGAGGCGATCGCGATGCAGTCTGCCGATAGCAAGGCGACTGGATTTGATATTCGCTACAGAAGTATTTGCGCGCCAACCTTCGATTTAACTGATGAGCTGTCTTGACTATTTCTATTTTCTCTTGTCCCGCAAAGACTACAGTGCCTCTGAACTTCGCAAAAAGGGGCAAGAGAAAGGTTTTGGCAATGAGGAAATATTGGAGGCGATCGCGCAAATTCAAGACCGGGGCTATCAGTCTGACACTCGCTTGGTGGCAAACTCGATCGCCTCTGCTACGGGCAAATACGGGAAATCGGCCATCAAGCGCAAGTGCCTGCAAAAAGGAATTACTAGCGATTTGTTCGAGCAAGTCTGGGAGGAAGAAATTGCCGAAAATCTGGACTCGGAAGCCGCAAAACTCGCCGAATTAAAAGCCAAAGTCATGCGGAAATACAAGATCGATGCTTGGAGTAAAGTAGATCCGAAAACCAAGGGCAAAGTCTTGAACTACCTGCAATACAGGGGCTTTAATGCTTTTGAACTTTTGCGGCAGTGGCAAACAGAAGAAGATGAAGGGTTAACTTACAGGGCGAAATAGTTATCTAAACTTAGTCAAAGCTCGCTGGACAAGATAAGTCTAGAATTGAGATAATATCTGCAATGCCGAAAACCAAGGCTCAATTATCCGGTTTGTAAACCGCAGTTATGTCAATACTAGCCAGCCTGTTAAGGTCGAGAAGGAAGTCCACAACTCGTTAAATTGGCTGAAAATAGTGGGTGACTCATGGCTAAAAGCGACCGCTAGAATTGT
>NZ_JAEQDE010000091.1:9610-44456 GCF_020737865.1 Microcoleus sp. PH2017_35_SFW_U_B | reverse complement strand
TGAGAGATGTATCAAAATACGAGTAATTGAGGGAATACGATCGATCGCCCAATCAGAGATTAGCTCAATTGTGCGATCGAGACGGAGGCTGGGACTAAATTGCACAGCCGTAAGGTACGTAGTTCCGCGAAAAGCGCTCTTTCTCATATATCTCAAAGAGCGCTCAAGCGCAACAACATACCTTTATTAGGGACACGGCAGTGCCGTGTCCCTACCTGTTGCAAAAAATGCTTGACATTCCTACCACTCTATGCTAGGTTAACGAATAGTCTTGTATTTAATCAGTAATCCCATCGCTTCACCTATGTTCGCAACCAACAGCTATTTTTATTTTTGGCATACCCAAGTTCGCCCGGAGTGAATTTACAGATTGCTGTGAACATCCGGGCGAACCGCAGACTAACACCTGCGGTTTTGTTTTTTTCTAGCTTTTTTCCCAACCACCAATCATCACAAGCGCAAACAGCAATGACATTATTCAGTAACTGGTATTACGGCTTTTATTTTTGGCCCCGCAGGAGTTCTGGGTAAATTGTCGTGCTGTCTTTTCGCGCCAACCCGGAACTCCTTAAAGGTTCCGGGTTTTTTATTGTCAACCAATCACTCGATTTTTTAGGAGAATTCCATCATGTTAGAAGCCAAACTCGCAACCAAATCTCATCCCGAACACCAAACTATTGTCAAACTATCAGAAACAGTCTCAGTCGGCGGCACAGAATTGTTAATCGTAGGCGGCCCCTGTACCGTGGAAAGTTCAGAACAAATGGAGACAGTCGCCAGCAAACTCTCAGTTGCACCGGTACAGGCTTTGCGGGGGGGAGTCTACAAACCCCGCACTTCTCCCTACGCTTTCCAGGGGATGGGAATTGAGGGACTGGAAATTTTAGCGGATGTCAGCCGGCGTTACGGTTTACCCGTGGTGACAGAGGTAATGTCGATCGCCCAAATCGATCCGGTTGTCGCCTATGCTGATATGCTGCAAGTAGGCAGTCGCAATATGCAAAATTTTGAGTTACTAAAGGCGATCGGTCAAGCCGGAAAACCAGTCTTACTAAAACGCGGTTTGTCAGCCACGATTGAAGAATTTGTGATGGCCGCCGAATACATTCTCAGCCACGGAAATCCCGATGTAGTTCTGTGCGAAAGAGGCATCCGCAGCTTCGACAATTACACCCGCAATGTCTTAGATTTAGGTACAGTCGTAGCGCTAAAACAGTTAACTCATTTGCCAGTAATTGTAGATCCTTCTCACGCCGCCGGCAAGCGAGAATTAGTCGCATCTCTAGCAAAAGCAGCGGTTGCTTGCGGTGCTGACGGGTTAATTGTTGAGTGTCACCCGCAACCCGAAAAATCGGTTTCTGACGCGCGGCAAGCTCTTTCTTTGCCGGATATGATTGATTTAGTCGCAAGTTTGCGGCCTGTGGCGGCGGCCGTCGGGCGGTTGGTACCGGAGGTTAAGTCATTAGTCATTAGTCATTAGTCATTGGTCATTAGTCATTGGTTATTGGTTATTGGTTATTGGTCATTAGTCATTAGTCATTAGTCATTGGACTTAATATTTCTTTCAAGAAAAGTTGGACGGGCTAGAAGCCCATCCCACAAACTTTTTTTTCTTGTGGGATGGGCTTCTAGCCCGTCCCAAAAACAGACTTCTAGCCCATCCCACAAATTTTTTTTCTTGTGGGATGGGCTTCTAGCCCGTCCCAAAAACCAAAATTTGATTAAAATAAAAGCAGAATCAATCCTGTCATCTACAAGATATCGCTTAATTATGGCACTCAAACTTCATGTTCCGTCGATCGTCTGTTCCGGCTGCGGAAACACAATTACCGAAGCCATCAAAACCGTGGAACCGGAAGCTAAGATTGATGTGGATTTAGCGGCCAAGACTGTGACTGTGGAAGCTAAAGCCTCGGAAGAGTCTATTAAACAAGCTGTGGTTGCTTCCGGTCACACTGTTCTAGAAGCCTAATAGTAGGATAACCCCTGGTTGGCAGTCAGGGCTGATGTACAGATAATCGCTTGCATGAATCTTTGGTTGGGGAGGGCGAGTTTACACATATTCTGGATGTGCATCATAGATGTTGGTGAACTCGCCCCTACAGCATCCGCGCATACAGAAATTCCCAATGACAACTGACAACTGACAACTGACAACTGACAACCAACAACTGACTAATTAAGATTCTTCGTCCAAATGTTCGGCGACTGCTTGGTAAAGTTCTAAAACGTGCCGATCGAGTAAACTATAAAAAACTTGTCTGCCAACTTTGCGGTAACTTACCAACCGTATCGCCCGCAACGCCCGCAACTGGTGCGATACAGCCGATTCGCTCATGCTCAAAACCGCCGCCAAGTCGCACACGCACAATTCTTGTTTTGCTAACACTGACAGTAATCGCAGCCGATTCGCATCTCCCAAAAGACTGAAAAACTCTGCCATCCGCTGGGCTTTTGCTGTGTTCAGCACTTGTGTTTGGATGTCTCCAACCCGTGAACTTTCAACTACGTGCGATCGCCCGCAGGTTGGTGTATCGTTTTCTTGGTCAGGCTGACTTATCGCTCCGTTAACAGCAGACTTCGGTGACATCTTTTCCCGGCTGATTTTAATTCTCATTTTCATATTAGCGCGATCGACCCACCTTTTGTTACAAAACTTTTACATCTCCTTGACATATATCTGAATATATGTTCAGATATTAATAGAGCGAAACACACCAGGAGAATTTAAAATGACCACTGTCACCCAAATGAAATGCGCGTGCCCTTCTTGTTTGTGCGTTGTCAGCCTCACTGAAGCGATCGAAAAAAGCGGCAAATCCTACTGTTCGACTGCTTGCGCTGACGGACACCCCAACGGTAGCGGCTGCGGCCACATCGGCTGCGAGTGCAGCAAATAAATATTCCGATTCCAAAAAGGTTAAGGAACCTCTGTAAAAATATATCTAAGGGGAGATGCGAACAGCGCATTTCCCAATTTTTGTGTTTTTAGGTTAAATTGAGGTTAAAATACGGGTAATCAAAGGTTAAAAGTAGTTTAATCGACTAAGTACACAGGGAAAAATCACAATTGTTACCTGGGGAATACAATCAAAGTAAGTTAGCGTCGCAATACTAAGTGCAAAGACTACTATTAATAGCAGAGACAGAACCAAAAGTTGAATTAGGAGGGGGCAATGAAAGAGCGGGAAGATTTTTTACATCCTCGCAGTCGCTACTACGGTGATTTCACGCCTGAAAACTTGGCGTTTAATGCCAACTTGCAGGAATTTGCTCAGAAAATAACTTATATTTGCTCTCTGGAAACAGGGGGTAAAATTAGCGCCGAGAAAGCCTATAAAGATATTAAGGCGCTTTGGAAAGACTTAAAATCGTCTAAGAAGCAATTGGGAATTGGACAAAAACCCCCCAGTACCGATGACGGCAATTTGCCTTAAATTCATCGCAGATAAGACGGCGGTTGAAACCACACCTATAAAAACCAAGTCCGCACTTCGAGTTCGCGAGCGCGACCGCCTCCGCGGTGTAAAGAAAATAATATAATTTTAACTGTCTTCAAACCGCGGAGGCGGTTTTTGTTTGTCTAGACGCGGTTTCAACCGCCGACTTTTCTATGGTTTAGAAGTTGGTGCTACTTCTCCTGCAAACCGAGTACAATTGCCGCCGAGGCCGGAGGTAATTGCACAAGTATTGGTTTTTAGCATTCCTTCATAGGTATCAGCACCGGTGCCGGAACCGCCTAACTCGTCGCTGTAAAGTTCTTTGTCGGAAATTTTGACATTTGCTTCCCTCGCTACAGTCTGCATTAATTTCGGATTAGTCGTGGTTTCTACAAAAATTGTCGGAACTCCTGCTGTCTTAATTTCTGATGATAATTCGGCAATTCTGGCGGCTGTGGGCTGTTCCTCTGTTGTCACTCCCTGCAAAACTCCCGCAATCTCTAATCCGTAAGCATTGGCATAGTAACTCAGGGCATCGTGAGTTGTAACTAATTTGCGTTTTTGGGCAGGAATTGTCGCTATTTGTGCTTTAATCCAAGTATCTATTTTGGCTAAATCATCTGTTAATTTTGTGGCATTTGTGGTATATAGTTGAGCATTGCTTGGGGAAACTTTGATCAATTCATCGCGAATTGTTTCTACCATGCGGATACCATTTTTAGGATTGTGCCAAACGTGAGGATCGGGGACTTTTTCTTCGGTGGCGTGGGACTTTTCTTGTTCTTTCTCTTTCCCGTGTTCGTGTTCGCCCATCAACGGTTTGGGAACGGCGAGTTCGTGTACGGCGATTTTGGGTGCGGAATTACTGCTGGATTTAATTAATTTAATGATGCTGGGTTCGTGGTTGTAGCCGCCGTATAAAATTAGATTTGCTGTTTCAATGACTTTGCGGTCTTCTGGCTTGGTTTGGTAGGCGTGGGGGTCTTCTCCGGGTTCGATTAGACAGGTGGTGTCGATCGACTTTTCAGCAATTTTTCTAGTTATGTCGCAGATGACACCAGTCGTAGCTACCACTTTTGGCAAATTGGTGGCTGGAGTGGCTTGAGTTTGAGTGGTGGCGCGACTCTCCGGCGCCGGCTTGCTGGTTTTGGAACCCGAAGTGCACCCAACCAGTCCGCAGGCGATCGCCAAAACCGCCACACCGCACAATCTGCTGCTTTTTTCCGTCAAGTTTTTTAACATTTCACCTTTGGAACGATAATCGTTATTACTTTTAGAGTTATCCTATTGTAGTAGCTAGAAATAAGAATCGTTCTCAAAATCTGGAATTATGTTAGAAGTGCAAGACTTGGCTGTGAATTATCGAGGAATTTCGGCCCTCAACGGCGTGAATTTTCAGTTAGATCCGGGACAGTTAACTGGTGTCTTCGGGCCCAACGGCGCGGGGAAAAGCACGATGGTGAAGGCGATGCTGGGATTGATTCCGGCTTGTCGGGGGATAGTAAAATATCAGGGGCGGTTGTTGAAGGAACAGTTATCGCGGGTGGCTTACGTGCCGCAACGATCGCAAATTGACTGGGATTATCCAATTACGGTGCACAATGCGGTGATGATGGCGCGGACTGTCCAGACTGGTTGGTTTCGCACTCCCTCGAAGCAGTCGCAAGAATTAGTCAAAGCTGCTTTGCTGCGGGTGGGAATGTGGGATTTGCGCGATCGACAAATTGGCGAACTCTCCGGGGGACAGCAGCAGCGCATATTTTTAGCAAGATCGATCGCCCAACAAGCCGACTTATTCTTCTTCGACGAGCCCTTTAGTGCGATCGACAAAGCCACAGAAGAGATTATCTTCGATATTTTTGCCGAACTAAAAGCTGAAAACAAAACATTGCTAGTAATCAGCCACGACTTAGGCGAAACTTTAAAACAATACGATAATTTATTATTGCTCAACAAGCAGTTAATTGCCACAGGTTCCTGCCGGGAAGTCCTCACCGCCGCCAATATTCAAAAAGCCTATGGATACGATTTAAGTTTAGTTTCCGCGTGACTGGAAAAAGATTTATTTTTAACCGCAGATGAACGCAAATAAACGCAGATGATTATCTTATATCTGCGTTTATCTGTGTTCATCTGCCTCTATCTGCGGTTAAAACAATAAGATTATTGAGGTAAGTAATTAAATGTTAAACATACTAATTGAGCCGCTCAAATTCGAGTTCATGCGAAATGCGATCGCCGTCGGCATTTTGCTAGGAATTGTGTGCGCCGTTGTCGGCTCATACTTAATTGTACAACAAATGGGAATGATGGTAGACATGATTGCCCATTCAGTATTAGCAGGACTGCCGGTGGCATTTTCTTTAGGTTTCAATATTTCCATCGGCGCATTTATATCAGGAATCATCAGCGCCGTAATTATGGCATGGATTCAATCGCAATCCCGGATTAAAATAGATGCTGTTATGGCATTAATTTTATCTACATTTTTAGCAATTAGCGTCACCTTAATTAGCGTCTTGCGAACAACAAAACTAGACTTAGACGGGTTTTTGTTCGGGAATATATTGTCAGTTGCACCGTCTGACGTACAGCAGACTTTTATGATAACTGTAATTATTTTGGTCGCAGTTAAAATCTTTTACAAAGAACTGCTATTCTATACCTTCGACCCGCTAGGAGCACAGGCGTCTGGTTTGCCTGTAAACTGGATTTACTTGGGGATGATTTCGGCGATTACACTGACGGTGGTGGCTAGTTTGCAAACTGTGGGCGCACTGTTAGTAATTTCGCTATTAATCGGGCCAGGAATTACGGCGTATTTGTTGGTAAAAGAGTTACATTTAATGATGGGATTGGGCGCAATTATTGGAATTACAGCTAGTGTGACTGGAATGTATCTTAGCTATTATTTTAATATGCCATCTGGTGCGGCAATTGTCTTAGTTGTTTTTGGATTATTTTTAATGGCTTTGCTGTTCAGTCCCAGTCAAGGAATTTTGACAAGAAAGAGAGGAGAATGAGCGAGGGCGGGCGGGTTTTGTTCTGAGATTGTTTGCGAGTGTCACAATCACTAGCTAAACCCGCCCTACAAATATGCCTTTTTTACCAGAAAGAAGCTGTCAACTGTCAACTGTCAACTGTCAACTGTCAACTGAAGCTTACTTAGCTTGACAATAGGTTTCATAAACGCCATCAAGCAGTAAGTTAAGAGCAAAAGTTGCTTTCTGGGCGGCTAACAACGCTTCTTGTTGTGCTTCTTCAGTTTCACAAACTTGTAACAGCGCTTCGCGGGTGGCTTCCGAGTGGAACTGGTCGGCTTTTTCGTGAACTTGAAAGAAAGACAAAGCAGCTTGTGAATCGATGCCGTAAAATTCCTTTAAACCAGCGATTTTGGTTGTGGAAACTTCGGGGATTTGTGCTTCGTAAGCGTAGAGGGCGGCTAAACCTTTGGCGGGAGATTCGCTGCGCGCTAAGTCTTTGAGAATGCGGACGGATTCGGTGGTTTTTTCTAAATGTTCGCGTTCGAGAACTGCATTTCTATCTAAACCCAAACCTTCGGCAAAGCGCAGCCACAATTCGGGGTGATTTGCGGCGCCTCTTTCTTCTTCTATGAGGTTTTCGAGGAGCATTTGACGAATTTTGATGTCGTCACAGGCGGCGTGGGTGGCGCTGACGTAGGTGGGGAAGTTGTGAACTTGCAGGTAGTATTCTTGTGCGTACTCTTGCAGCATTGCGATGTCGAGTTTACCTTCGTTCCACATTTGGTAGAACGGATGTTTCAGCAGGTGGTTTTGGTCGAGGATGCTGTTGAGTTGTTCGAGAAATTGCTGTTGAGTCATAATTGTCGATCGCCCTTAAGGATTGTGCAGCCACTAAAATGTTATGGTAATTTGGGATTTTGTCAATACCAAGTTTTCAATTGTTTATGTTTTTGCAACAATGGCGCGATCGCCCGTTATGCCAACTTAGCGCCGCCCGAACCCGTGGCCGCGCATAGACTTTGACCAAACCACCAATTCGCCGCCATTCCCGCCAGCCGCCAGAAATTGACCGTCAGGATGCCATGCGAGACACGAAAAACCGCCCTGTGCACCTTCTAGAACTTGCAGCAATTGTGCTGCTTCATACCACAAACAAACTTGACCGTCTGCGGATGCAGAAGCTAATAAAAATGTGTTAGGTTGAAAGGCGATCGCACTTACGACATTTTCATGCACCTCTAGGGCCCAACCTTCCCAACCGACACTTTCATCAGCATCTCTGTCCCAAACAGAAACACCTTGAGAACTCGAAGCAGCCAACAAAGGTGCACCCAAAGAATTAGTTTGATCCGACCAAGCCAACTCCCGAACCTTCCCCGGAAAACCCTGCATTACCCACGGTTCCAAATTACCCCATTCACTAACAATTAGAGTATTGTCCATATTGCCACAAGCTAAATATTGCCCTTGCGGCGACCAAGCAATTGCACCTGTTGCAGACGGTACTGATAAAAATTCTGGGTCTTCGTCCCAGTCATCGCCACTCCAAACTTTAACACCTTGATAGCCGCTAACTGCCAGGTATTGAACAATCGGATGCCATGCTAAATCTAGAATAGATGACGAGTCGAAATTCAGCGTTACTTCCACAACATTATCATCAGCATTCCAGATTTGAACGCAGCGGCCCATACTAAAAGCTAAATGATTGCAGTGGGGACTCCAAGCTAACTTATCAACCCAGACGCGCTTGTTATCCAAATCAGCAATTAATTCCCCAGAATTAACGCGCCAAATTCGCACTCGTCCATCTTGTCCGCCCGCAGCTAGGAATTGACTGTCTGCCGAAAAAGACAAACAATCTGCCGATTTTCCTGTGGCACTTTGCAGCGGTTGTAAGGACAATTTGTTAACTGCCCCTACTGTCGCCAACATCACTTCGCCCGCAGCAGAACAAACTGCTAAAGTTTTACCATCCGGCGACCAAGTAACAGCAGTTACGTAATCAGATAGCATTTCTTGAGCGTGAAATTGCAGAATTAGCTCACCGTGGCTGCTCTTTTTTTTACCCGTTTCTTTTACACTAGACACCGACGGAAATCCTCTCGCAATTGAGTTTCATTTAAGTTCCTGCCAATGAATACGAGTTCATTTTTCGGAGTTTCGCTATCTTTCCAAGCTCGATCCGGTCTGCCATCGAACAGCATATGTACTCCTTGAAAAACAAAGCGCTTTTCTTGTCCAGATACATTTAAAATGCCTTTTGTCCGAAAGATATCTGTGCCTTGAGTTCGCAATAATTCGCCAATCCAATCACTAAATTTGTCGCCATCAACAGCACCAGATTCTACTATTGCCATTGATTTTACTGTTGCATCATGTTCGTGAACGTGTACGCCCAAAAAGTCGGGTTCGATTTCTAATGCCCGGTTCAAATCAAATGCTTGGACGCCCAACAAGGCATCAATTTCTAGTTCTGCGTTATGAGTGCGGTGGATTTTTGCTATTGCATTCATGGCGCGAATTCTTTTTTCTAATTCTGCCAATTCTTCCGCACTTACTAAATCGGTCTTGTTCAGCAAAACCACGTCAGCAAAGGCAATTTGTTCTTGAACTTCTTCGGCATCCCAATGTTGCCATACGTGCTTGGCATCAACGACAGTGACTACTGCATCTAGCAGCAGTTGATCCCGCATATCTTCGTCTACAAAGAATGTCTGAATTACGGGTGCGGGGTCGGCTAAACCTGTGGTTTCGATGACTATGTGGTCAAATTTTTGGCGCCGCTTCATCAAGTTGCCGATAATCCGAATTAAGTCGCCTCGGACTGTACAGCAAATGCAGCCGTTGTTCATCTCAAAAATTTCTTCGTCGGCATCAATGATGAGTTGGTTGTCGATGCCTACTTCGCCGAATTCGTTGACGATGACTGCAACTTTTTTGCCGTGTTCCTGTGTTAAAATGTGGTTGAGTAGCGTAGTTTTACCTGCACCCAGATAGCCTGTGAGAACGGTCACGGGAACTGATTCGATCGCTCCAGCAGTAACCATATTTTACCTCTAGTTTTGTAGAATGATAACCATTGTCGCTAGTTTAGCCTACACTTGTTGGCAGCAGCAACAATATTAAATAATGTTAATAAATTGTTCGCCAGAGCCTGTCGGATTGTGCAGGTGGTAGTGAGGAATGCAAGTCCGCATCCATAGAAGAAGGACTTGCATTCCTCACTACGAACCTTTGTAGGTATGACCGATGACTCCAGACAATTAATTACCAATCATAGCTGCAATTCGATCGCGCTCCAACTCTTTGCCGATCAGCACCAGCTTGGTTTGACGGAGTTCCGAAGGTTGCCAAGGGCGATCGTAAAAACATTCTATGCGATCGCCAACACCTTGCAACACCATCCGCATCGGTTTCTTGGGAACCGCCACAAACCCCTTAATCCGATAAATTTCTTCCTGCTGCATCAAGGCTTGCAGCTTTTTCACCAAAGCTTCTGGTTCAAATTCGCGATCGGCAATAAAGAAAGTCGAGTTAATATCATCATCGTGCTCGTGTTCCTCTTCCGTGTCGTGGTGACTCGGGCGGGACTCCAAATCATCCTCAACCGCCGCATTAAATCCCAACAGCACATCCGGGTTAATTTCGCCAGCCTTGCAAGGCACAATTTTCACACTCGGGCGTAACTCTTGCTGCAACCAGGTTTGGACTTTCTGGTGAGTTTCTGAATTTACGCGATCGACCTTCGTCAACAGTACCATATCGGCACAGGCCAACTGATCTTCAAACAATTCCTCGATCGGCGTTTCGTGATCCAAACTCGAATCAGCCTCTCGCTGCGCCATCAAAGCATCGATATCGCCAACAAAAGTACCGCTAGCCACAGCCTCGCAATCAACAACCGCAACCACACCGTCAACTGTAGCGCCCGTGCGAATTTCCGGCCAGCGAAAAGCTTGAATCAAAGGCTTAGGAAGTGCGAGGCCCGAAGTCTCGATTAAGATACAATCAATTTGGTCTTTGCGCTTCAACAATTCCTGCATAGTCGGCAAGAATTCCTCTTGCACAGTGCAGCAAAGACAACCATTAGTTAATTCGACAATATTGCTGGTGACAGTTTCTTCTTCATCGCAAACTTGGCAATCGCGCAGCAATTCTCCATCTATTCCGATTTCGCCAAATTCGTTAACTAAAACAGCAATGCGGCGGCCTTGATTGTTTTGCAATAAATGGCGAATTAGGGTGGTTTTGCCGCTACCGAGAAAACCAGTGATCACTGTAACAGGAATCTTGTGCATTATTAATTACCAATTGAGTTTTTAGAGTATGACACTTTATAGAAAGACAAGAGTGAAAATAAGTTGGAGTTAGGATTCAATCAACTCTTAGCAAACCTCTTTATTGTATCATAAAAATATTTGTACGAGGCTTATTAAATAAGGGTACGTAGTTGCGCTTCAGCGCTCTTTGACCTAGAGCGCTGAAGCGCAACTACATACCTCAGAAGTATTGTGAAACTTTTATCGAAGACTGAATCTATTTGCGCCATGTATCAAATTGGTCTTCAGATTGATAAGGGTACGTAGTTGCGCTTCAGCGCTCTTTGACCTAGAGCGCAAAGAGCTAAATAACTTAAGCAAATTTGTGGGATGGGCGTCCCGCCCGTGCAGAAAGGACGGGCGGGACGCCCATCCCACAACAATCATCGAGCGTGTAAGTTATTTAATTTTCATTCCTTAGAGTACCGAATCTATTTCCGCCATCTATCAAATTGGTCTTCGGAACAACCATTGATAAATTTATTGTTCACCCAACCGTCAAGGATTGTAAAAGTTTCATTAGGAGCATTCCCAGAAGTTCGGGCCGCAATTTTCACCCAACTACCTTGTCTGCTAACAGCCCGAACTCCGTCTCCTCTTTTGAGTTTAGCTACAACTGGGTACTTATTGCCGGGGCCTTTGCGAATGTTAACCGGGCCGCCTTCACCTGTAATAAACGAGCATTGAGTTTGCTTTTTTAAAGCTTCTACTTTTTCCGGCGAAAGACTTTGCTCTTTCCCGAAAACTGGAAAGCTGTAAAGTGAAAAACTAAAACTTGCAAAGGCGGCTGCAATGAAAAAGGCTTTTGATTGACTCAAACTCAACATTTATTTAATCTCCTTGGGTTGGAAGGACTGAAGTCCTTACTGCGAAATGTTATTTTACCGAAGCAAACCATTCGGTAATGCCTTGGGCAATGGCAGAAGCTAACTTCTGCTGTTCTGTCGGATTCACAATCCATTCAAACTCTTCGGGATTGATCATAAATCCCAATTCCATTAAAACAGATGGAGCAACGGCAGGACGAGTCATCGCTAGATTGTTCCAGAATATACCATAGCTCGGACGGTTCAGTTTTGCAACTAAATAATTGTGCAAAAACATTCCCAAACTGTGCGCTTGCGGGTGAAACCAGAAAGCCCCGACACCTTTGGTATTTATCGCGTCGCCGTTATCTGGCAAAGCATTGTAGTGTATCGAAATTGCGATCGCAGGTTCTTCTTTTTGAATCATTTCCACCCTCGGCGGCAAATCCAAATCGACATCTTCCACCCGCGTCATTACCACATTTGCGCCCCGATTTACCAATTCCTCCCGCACCAATTTCGACACAATTAAAGCTACTGTTTTCTCGCGGTAGCCTGTAGGGCCAACCCCCCCGGAATCCTGCGGGCCGCCGTGTCCCGGATCGATCAGAATCTTAATTCCTGACAGCGGTTTTTCTGATGAAATCGGCACCCCGCTTGTATTGGCTGGCGGGTGTTTTAAAGACAGCACTAAAGTTGTGCCTTCGTATCTCAATTTATATCCCCACTGCTGGGCAGATTTGAGATTGAAAGTATATTGTACTTGTTGTGGCGAGATTTGTTGCCATGCCAAACGCGAAATTACCGGGTCATCGTCGAGGCGAATAATGTCAGTTTGAGCGGTGGTATTGTACAGAGTTAAAGTGAACGTGCGTTCACCTTCTTGTACCGTGACTGGGACTGGTATTTCTAAAGGGAATAAGACCTCTGTCCAGCCGGAAACTTGACGGGATCTGGCGCTGCGAATAATCGATCGCGCAGGCACCGCATCCTTGACAATTCGCACCTCAGATGCTTTAATCCAAGCGCCGTAATCGAGCCGAATCCATTCTCCCTCGCGCCCGATAACTGTGGCGCGAGTTCCCTTCGGCAGCGGTGTCATCCGAGAAAAATCCGTACTCGCCCCGGTTCTAGCAACACCCGGATCTGCTGTGACTTCTGCTACTTCCAACTCGGCTGGAGAGAGGATAGAAATCTTGCCAGTACCTGGTTGAGTGATGATTTTATCGTTCATTGTTAGATAAAATATTGGCACTCCCAAATCTATTTTTTCTGCCTTAGATTCACCGGAATTTTCCGGGGTTTTAGCGCAGCCTTGATACTGTTCGCTACTGCCTTTTTTAATGGGGGAGTTTTCGCCTAACAAGACAGATTTGTTGTCGGGGAGTTCGACTTGCGATCGCGCTTTGAGAGGAATATCAACGCCAGCCAATTTTACCGCAACTCGCGCATTCGCCGGAGCGATCGCGCCGAAGCAGATATATTCCCCCGGTAAACTGGCTACATCGACTTTCGGCGTCAGGGAATCTTTTGCAAAAGCCAAGCCTGCGGGGACTTGTGGCTGATTAGACTCGCGCGTCACCTTAAGAAGAACTTGCTGATTTTGGTAACGCAAGCTAAAGACATTTTCGCCGATTTGCAGGGGAAAAGTCGGGGCGAAATGGCCGGCGGCGGTGCGCGCAATTTGCTGGCCATTTACCGATACTTGTCCGGTTGGCGGGGCTGTACCGATCAGAAAAATGCGATCGGCGATCGTTTTGTGGTTGGCGGGAGGATAAGCGACGGACAAAGGTTGAGCGGCCACAGCTACAGAAGAGAGGGCAAGTATCATCCCAAACACAACTAATGCTAAAAATTTTCTCATTCTAAAACGCAACTAATTGAGACTCGGTTGGTTATTTATACTCGAACTTCGGCTAAGAAACCCGGTTGATGAGGGTTAGGTGTAATATCATATCCAGTCAATGACTATCACAAAAAAGGTTTGTAGTGCGGACTTTAGTCCGCAGCCAGAAAGCGGACTTTAGTCCGCACTACGAACCGAACCTTACTTATTTTGGTTAATTGACCGGACATGATATAAGTCCTATTTACTATACAGGCCCCAGTTTATCAGGTTTGTAGGTGCAATTGGGCGATCGCACCTGAGAAACATCAATCAAGAAACTACACAACCACCCCTTCAATCTTCTCATCAGTTCATTCATATAGCCTTTCTCAAAAAGATGAGGTATGACTGACAGCTTATATAACCGCTTAAACGTATAGAGTCCTCTTACCAACAACGTTCGCTAATCTTTCGCTAGATCCGCTATACAACTCCCATAACTGTCGCAACTTACGATCGCAAATTAAATAATTTACAGAACAATAAACTGGATATTAAAGGCAAAGTTGGTAAAATCAACTAATCTCAGAAATTCACAGGCAAGATGCCTTTAAACAGTTGACAGTTGACAGTTGACAGTTGACAGCGAAGTGATAAAAGCGGAGATTTAAACTCCGTTCTTATCACAATCTGCCTTCATGCTGGGGCTTCAAACCCTTGCTATTCGGTGACACTGATAGAGAAGAAAAAAAAATAAACTTCTTCTATATCTTTCTTCTTTTCTTACTCATCCTTCGCGCCCTAGCGCTTACGCGCGGCTTCGCCTAACGCGCCTTCGCGGTTCGTCAAATATGTTTTATTTCAGTAACAACAGATTAAAATAATCAAACCAATCCAAACACAGCCATATATAAAACCGTGAATCGACTTCCGCCCGCAATAATTATCCTAGGTCAAAACAGCCTAGCGATCGCCAAAACAATCTCCAAAGTCTTCCCAGGTTCCCAGATTTACGGTTTAGTCGATCGCACATCCGACACAGATATCAACTTTAGCAACTTCGGCGAAACCTTGCGAGAACTATTCGCCACAGAAACCCCAATCATCGCCATCTGCGCCGCCGGAATCATCATCCGCACCCTCGCCCCGCTGCTGTCAGACAAACGCGCCGAACCCCCAGTCTTAGCCGTCGCCGAAGACGGAAGCGCCGTTGTACCGCTGCTAGGAGGTTTGCACGGAGTCAACGACTTGGCCAGAGAAATTGCCGCAGCCCTCGGCGTACAACCCGCCATCACGACGACGGGAGATATCCGGTTTCGCACGGCGCTGCTGAGTCCTCCCCAAGGCTATTATTTGGCGAATCCAGAGGACGCGAAGACTTTTATTTCAAATTTGCTCGCTGGGGCGAAAGTACAGCTAGAAGGGGCTGCTAACTGGCTTTCCGAGAGCAATTTGCCGTTAGCGCAGCCCGCCCCTACGGGGGCTACGCCAACGGAGAGGATCGCCCCCGAAGCCAAATTAACCATCCGCGTCACCGAAAAAGCCATTGTACCGACGCCCGACTGTTTAGTTTACCACCCGCAAATTGCAGCATTTGCACTTACAAATCTATCCTATGTTGAGCCGGAAATAGCAATTTCCTACGTGCAGCAAATCTTAGAAAACGCAGATTTAGCAGCAGCCTCGGTTGCCGGATTTTTTGCCTTAAAACATGATATGGGAAATCCGACTTTAGAAGCAATTAGCCAATTTTTTAAAGTGCCAGTCCGTTTTTTGAATCTTCCCGAACTTGTGGAATTCGACACAGTTAAATTAATACAATATAATTCCAGTTTTGATGTCACCGCCGCCCAAATTAGCCTGACAGCAGCGGGTGCAAACAGTCAGTTAATCGCATACGATCGCACAAACGCCTTTAGTTGCGCGATCGCACTTGCTACCGAACCGATCGATCCAAGTGCGATCGGCGTTAGTCGCGGCAAACTGGCGATCGTCGGTACGGGCCCCGGAGGCGCACCTTGGATGTCCCCGGAAGTTAAGGAAATTCTGCGGGAAGCCACGGATTGGGTGGGTTACAAGTTCTATCTCGACTTAGCCGGAACTCTGCGGGAAGGACAAAACAGGCACGATTCCGACAACCGGGAAGAGATCGATCGCGCGCGTTTTGCCTTAGATTTAGCAGCATCCGGCAAATCCGTCGCCGTGGTTTCGTCGGGAGATCCGGGGATTTTTGCGATGGCTGCGGCGGTGTTTGAGGCGATCGACTTTGACGCTAAACCCGAATGGGAAGGCATCGACATTCGGGTAGCACCGGGGATTTCTGCCATGCAGGCGGCCGCTGCTGCGATCGGAGCACCTCTCGGGCACGATTTTTGTGTGATTTCGCTTTCGGATATTCTCAAGCCTTGGGAGGTCATAGAACAGCGGATTTCGGCGGCTGCTGCTGCGGATTTAGTTATGGCATTCTACAATCCAATCTCGAAACAGCGGGTTTGGCAATTAAAAAGGGCGATCGAGATTTTGTTAGAAACTCGCGATGCGAAAACCCCGGTTGTATTGGGGCGAAACCTCGGGCGATCGGGCCAATCGGTGCGCGTTTGTACTCTTGGCGAATTCCAGCCGGAAGACGCGGATATGAGAACTTTAGTAATTGTCGGTTCGAGTCAAACTCGGATTATTCCTCGGAAATTTGGAGATATTTGGGTTTACACACCGCGCAGGTACGAGAAATAAGAAAAAACTCGGCGGTTGAAACCGCTGCTATACAAACGATGTCCGCCTCCGCGGACTAAAGAATCTGGCATATTGACGCTATAGCGCTATTAACACTAAGTCACTAAATAGCTAAAATTGCTATAGAACAAAGCTGGCATTAGTGTCACTCTAGAAACAGTGACACCAGTACAGGTTATGAACGATACCGATAAAGATAAGCCAGTCAAGCTCTGCTTTTACTGCGATGACGATTTGCGATCGCGCTTTCGATGGGTTTGTGCTTACCAAAATGCTTCTATGAACCAGGTTTTATTGGAACTCGTAGAAAACTGGCTTGCAGAAAACACCCCAGAAATCAGCAATAAGAGCCCATCTAAAAACGAAACCTCGCCAAAGTCAAAGCCCAAGCGGAGTAAAGCAGCAAAAACTGAGGAAATAAGCAAATGACCGATCGCCTAGACCGAATTGAGGCTATTCTTGAACAAACCGCGCGATCGCAACAACAGTTTGCCGATCGCATTAACCAGTTTGGCGCATCGCAACAGCAGTTAGCGGAGTCGCAACAGCAGTTAGCGGAATCGCAACAGCAGTTAACCGATCGCATTAATCAGATAGCCGTACAACAGCAGGAATCCCAGCAGCAAATCAGCCTGTTAACAGGAAAAATTAACTTGTTAACAGAAAGAACCGACGCCCTAACTTCTGCTGTTACCAAAATATCAGAAATTTTTGCCATCGACGTTGCTGAATTCAAAGCTAACTTTATGGCTGTGGAACGCCGGATAGAACAAATTGAAGAAAGAATTGAGCAAATCTGGCAGTATCTATTAGATCAGTTGCGTAGTCGCGGCAACGGAGGCAGTTAGATATCGCTTTTCTCAGGTAGATGAGCAGTTGAAAGCGATCGCCTCTATTGTAATTAGCAAGCGATTCATACTATTACTTCTCTAGCTTTTTTCACCTTATCTCTAAGTTGAGCTAATACATCATCTGCATTGAGCAACTCACCGCGTTGCGCCTGTTCTCGTGCTATATCGATTTTCTTCCGAGTTTCTTCAACCCAAGCTAAATAGTTTGGGTTGTTGCTGCTATCGGATAAAGTAATGTCGTCAATTAATAACAGCAAAGCTGTGTTAATTGCTTCTTCAAGAGAGGAATATTGACCGTGCTTTACTAAAGCTTCAAGGACTTGGGTTTGATCCGGACTCAAGGTGATTTGCATTGTTACCTCTGATGGTGCAAGGCTTGGACAATACTTTTACTGTATCTCATTTTATGAATTTGCGATCGGGCTGACGCCATGCTTCGCGCCGATTCGATTGCACTCAATTACAGTCTCTCGCCACCGAATCATTAAACCTTCCCCAACCATGAGTGGAATGGGCGTCCCGCCCGTCCTCCACCAACTAATTAAACCTTCCCAAACCATGAGTGGGATGGGCGTCCCGCCCGTCTTAATTCTGACAATAAGACATGAAACAGCTTAATTCAAAGATGCCATTCTCACCTTTACCAGAAAATCATTAAGAGCAACCTTTGCGTTAGGATTTGACGGTAAATGACTGGTAAAACTTGCCTCTTCTAATACATTGATTAGCCGATCGCGCTCCTGGTGATAAAATGCAATATCTGTATCCTCCAGAACCGACTTTTCCGCCCCAGCCAGCTTGCGAGCAATCAAATCGGGAATATACGGTAACTGGAACTTGTCATTAAGTTTAACCAAATTCGCCTCAACTTGCCCCGTTTGCATCAAATGAATCCCCGCCAGCAACACCCGGTAAACGTACAGCAACGGCTTCACCCGACGCGGGCTTTCTTTCTCAAACAATCGCCATTGAGTTTGAGCAAAACCGAGATAGTGGTGGCTGTGGTGCTTGGTAATGCAGTTCGAGGCGAGCTCCTTTAACTCCTGATGTTCCTCGCTACTGTAAACTATAAGTGGCGAATACAGTTGCTCCAACACGTAGCCGTTGCGCTTCAACAGCAACTCCAGAAACTTCTTAATATCGTGAGTGACTAAATCGAGTTCCATCTTCTCCCGAACTTCAGAAACTTCGATTGTTTCGTCTCCAGAAATCAGTCCGATTACTTTTGGTAGCGGTAAGATATGAACTCCCCGCAAGTCGAAGTCGGAATCTGCGGAAGGAAAACCGTATAAGTGCGATCCGCTGACAGTCGCAAACAGCAGCGGGTAAGGTCGATCGGAGATAATCTTGACTAATTCGGAGATGTATTCTACCATAATTTTTCAAAATTCACACATAAAAATCATCAATTCTTTCAGTCCGCGGAGGCGGACTTTGTTTGACAAGAAGCGATTTCAATCGCCGAATTATAAATCAACTCCCGATCGCACTTTGACGCGATTTAATCAAAAACAGATTAGCCTGCTCGTAATTAGGACGTTCCGGTAACTTAGTTTCTGCAAAAGCGCGATCGAACTCTACGTGCAAGCTCAACCGCCAGCGATTCACCTCATCCCAGGAGATTTCCTGATTGCGGATTGATAGCAATTGCGATCGATAATCCTGCACTCTCACAGGCACAAAACCCTCCTTCAGCACCGTAATTCCTGACAAGAGCAAGCGAATCAAGTGCATCGCGTGCTTCCAGCGAATTTCCCCAGTATTGCGGAGGTCTTGCTCCATTTTTTTAAATTGCGACAAAACGTAACTATTGTAAGTTTGATAAACCAATTGCGACAGAAAGATTTCGCGAATTTCCAGCAATTCGGCTGCTACAGGAGAAACAGTTTCTACCAAAGGAGTGTACAAACATTCGAGTACATTGGGATTAGCTTTGAGCGCCAAAACCAAAAACTTTTGCAGTTCCCAATAGCATTCTTGATCTTCCTTATTTTCCAATTGTTCTGGAATGCCATAAAGCGACCAATGAAGAATTGCCGACGGCTGGTAAATTCCGCGCCTGTCTGTATCAGATTGTTCGTTATCCAAACCGTAAGCTCTCGAACCAACTATGCAGCGGTAAATTACAGAATCGTAGAGGTTGTATTCGGCGAGAAAATCTCCTCCTGACTCCAATCCTTCGCTTTGAAACTGTTTGCGAATGCTGAATTCGTGTCGCCGCAGACTAACTTGTGTTCCGTCTGGGAGTTTGACTAAATATGCGTGGGAATTGTCTGTAGGCGATTTGACAATCACACCTACTGCGCCTTGTTTCCAAGATTGGTCGCCGCCGGGGTTTTTGACCTCAATCTTGGTGACAATTTGGGTTCCGGCGGGCACGATTAGGTTGAAATTTTGAGGAAGATTGGGGTTTGTCACGAGGAAACCTCCTGCGGAGACACGAGCTACAATGTTATTGTAGCATATGTGTAGTATAAAGAAAAGGGGGGTTTGGGCGATCGCTGGGAGCTTACAGCCCGTGCTACGGCAGTTTTGGCTGTGTTGAACAGTGTCTTCAGATTGACCAGGATGAGGTTTTTTATCAGTCGCGCAGGTTACAATGGAGAGGTTGCTGAAGTTAGATCGTATTATGGAGATATAAGTGCGGGAGTTGATTAGTTTTATAGATAGATGAACAATGAAAGTTAGAGAAGTTATTAAAATGTTAGAAGATGATGATTGGTATTTAGCTAGAACAAGGGGCAGTCATCGTCAATTTAAACACCCAGAAAAGGCTGGAACTGTAACTGTGTCAGGTAATTTAGGCATTGATATGCCAATTGGTACGCTTAAAAGTGTTTTGCGACAATCTCAACTAGAGGAGGAAGATTAATGCGTTATGCTGTGGTAATTGAAAAAGGTCAAACTAGCTACGGTGCGTATGTTCCCGATTTACCTGGATGTGTAGCTGTGGCTGAAAGTTTAGAAGAGGTGAGAAATTTAATTAAAGAGGCGATCGCATTCCATATTGAAGGACTACAAGAGGATGCTTTTCCGATTCCCGAACCTGTCTCTATTTGCGAATATGTTGAAGCTTAAGCTAAACGTCAATTACTCTTTATTTCCAGTTTGTTTCTCATTCTCCGCTCCGATAAGCTGCAATTTCTTCGGCAATTTCTTCATCAGTTAAAGGACTATCGGCGTGTAAAGCCTGAGTTTCTTCACATAAGTTGTTAAAATCTTCAGCTAAAGCTTGTCGGTGCGGATCGGGCTGATAATTATTCTTAAGTTCCAAGCTCGTTTTAATTTTTTCTGCTAGTAACTCTTGTGCAGGTTTTCCTGAAAGAATTTTTACTACTTGCCGAGGTTGATTAAGATATTGCTTTTCTGATAAAGCTTTTAAAGCATCAGTAATTACCCGATCTGGGGTTGTATATTTCCCTGTTTCTAACAGTTGTTGCAATAACTTTTCTTGTTCTGAGTTCAGAATTATTTGGATCATAAAGTTACCTCTATAAATAATCTCAAGCCGTTTGATACCTGTAGGGGTGAAGCATTTGGGCGACAATTTATGTTGAAAACCTGTAATTTTATTCCCAAATGCTTCACCCTCCAACCTGGCTCGCACTCCGACAGAATATTTTATTGTTTGGAGATGTCTAATGAGTCACCATAAATTTTGAATGGGCAATACAGGATTTGAACCTGTGACCCCTTCCGTGTGAAGGAAGTGCGCTACCACTGTGCTAATTGCCCGCAGATAAGTATCATAACATACTGACTCCCCATTGGCAACTAAAATTTCCCTAAAAAATCAGCCGCTGGTTTCGGAGTGAAAACTCGACACAATGTGCGATCGCCCAATTGTCGATCGCACCTCACCATCAATCAACCACCCACCAACCCGCCGCAGGCCCAACAAACCGCACCACAATCCACCAAGCCACCAACAGACTAATCCCCGCCCAGCTTCCGCGAGATGTCCACTTCAGAAAATCTTCGCTTTGAGTTTTCGTAATTGGTAGCCAGGGATAGATACGCTCTTCTTTACCGTATCCATCGCCGATCGACTCTTTACGACGCTTAGATTCGCCCATAATCTTTGTCTACTAAATTAGATTTCAATTCGATAACAACCAAATTATACGCCAACAGGTCATCTCAAGCCTGAGTCAACCAAGTCGTATCCAAATAATCAATCCTTGCAAACGGACTCAGCGCCGCTAAAATTTGCTGTCCGTAACTGCGGTGAATCACCCTACTGTCAAAAATCGCCACAACCCCCTGACGTTCTCGCACCGGCGCGATCGCCCTTTGCAACTCATTCAACGCCGCCGGTAACAAATACAACCGAAACCAATCCCTCCGCTGCTCCTTATAAAAAGCCACACGCGCCGTCACCAAAGGATTCTCCAAAGAAGGTAGCGGCAAAGTTGCGATCGCCAGCAAGTGAGGCGCACTCAACTCACCCTGATGTTCCCGCCAAAACTCCCATCCAGTCACCAAAATCGCATTGTCGCCCACCTCGGTTTTTTCCACCTGCACCCGAGAACCGAACTCAGAAGCCAAAATCGCCGCCATCCGAGCCTTCAGCGGTACATCGCCCACAATCAGCACAGTTAAACCCGCCACCGACGCACTCATCAACAGCAAAGTCCGAATTTCTTCCATTAAAACACCCTGAAATTCCGGCGTATTCGGCAGCGGCAGCCAGTTGGGAATGTACAGTTGAATTAACTCATTTTGTCGATCGGGCGAAAACTTCACACTCGTCAACTCAGGCAATCCCATCATTTGCCGGAAGATCGGAGCCTTCTGTTCCACATCCACCGCCCCCCCAATCAACACCACAGGCACGGCAGACCAAATTTTGCTCAAAACCTCGGCCACCTGCACCGGCGCACAGAACAGCGAAAATGACCCAGCAGAGCGATGAATTTGTGCCCACCGCAGTTTCCCGTTTGTGTTCCACCGCTGCCAAAAATTGCTCCAAGCAGGCGGAATCCCAGGGTTTTGCTCGATCGTTTCAAACAGCCCTTGCAAAATATTTTGCTCTGCCGTTTCCAGCAAATAGCACTCATCAGGCTTAGCTGGATGCTGAAACACAGCCCGCGTTAGCAACACCCGCGCTTCTCGAATTGCATCCGCCAGCATTGGGCCAGATTCCATTAAATCATTCCAGTCAGCGGGTTCCAAACCCACCGTCAATTGCTGTCGCGTCCAAACTTCCAAATCATCCACACCGTCGATAATTGTCGGAATATTGTTGTGAAGTTGCGAATTTCCTGCCAAGCGCGCCGCCAGCCAAGACTGCGGATCGGCTAGCATCAACCCTCGTCCCGCGGCATTATGGTCATAAATCTCGATCCTCTTCGAGGGCTTCGCTAACGGCCGATCAGTTTGCAGCCACTCTTGCAATCGCGGAATTTCCACCTCCTGCAAATGTTCCAGCAGCGGTGTCGGCGCCACTAAAATCACCGGATCCGGCCACATCAAAATCGGCATCAAATAGCTGACTCGATACCGCTGTCGGTAAGCGGACGCCGGCAGCCCAGTTTGGATCAGAGCGCTGCGCCCCAAGCGCAAAGCCCGCGCCACCAACCGCGCCATCGTTAAATGGTGGGGCCAGCGCGGCTCGGAGTGCGATCGCAAAAAGCGGAGCAGCGAATTATGGACTTCTACCTCAATCAATCGATTTCACTGTTGATATTTCTCAATCAAGATAATCAAAACTTGCCAGAAAATCAACTACTTTTTGACCCACAGCCAAACTAAATTTACTCTCCTGATTATTTCCACTTCGCCGACCAAAATCCTGATGAGACTGCACGGTAAAACTCTCCTGCCCCGAACTAATTAAAATAGTTTGGGTAGGTGACTGAAAAAAGTTTGTTTCCTGAGAGACATTTATTGTTGTTTCCAGCATTTTTTTCACATCAGTTAAATTAGCCATTGCTGCATTCAATGCTTTAGATAACTGTATTATCCGTTTTTTTTCTAAATTTTGATTTGCGATAGTTTTGCCAACCGCCACCACATTTTTCTGAGTTTCCAAGGCATCCTTAAAAGGAACAATCGCTAAAAAAGCTGCTGGCAATAAATGCTCGTCGCTATCAAATCTAAAAGTCAGAGTTGTCCGGCGATAGCCCACTTCTATATTGGGAGGACGGCTCATGGCTCCGTAATGCTTAGCTATTTCGCTATAGGCTGTTGCTAAAGTGCTGTTGGCTGAGTGGTCTAAAAGTGCGTCAACCACAATTCGCACTAACCCCGGCGTATGATTTAAAAACTTTCTCGCTTCAGACGACGAATTAAATTGTTGCACCAAACTGCGATCGCCTGCGGGGCTGATGTCAACCCACTGGCAATTAATATCATCTGCGATGATACCAAATCTGGGTACCAAATACATTTTTGCCCCAGTTAAAGTTGCCCCGGTCAAATCTGCGCCCACCCAATCTGCGTTAATCAAATTGGTTTCTGTCAAATCAGCGTGAACCAAACTAGCATTGGCTAAATTAGCATTTCTTAAATCTGCTCCGCTGAGGTTAGCTCCACTCAATTTAGTATCACTCAGATCGGCGCCAGTGAGGTTAGCTCCGCTTAAATCCGCCCATTTGAGATTAGCTCCGCTCAAATCAGCACCGCTGAGATTCACCTCCTGCAAAGAAGCTTGTCTCAGATCGGCATTGCTCAAATTGACGCCGTTAAGTTCTGCCTTCATCAAATCGGCGCCGTGCAAATTAGCGTCTTTAAAGCTAGCTTCTTTTGCTGAAGAACCTCTAAGATTTGCACCGGAAAGATTCGCACCAGACAGATTAGCTTGTGTCAGTTTTACCTCTCTTAAGTCTGCTTCAGTCATGTTAGCGTTACTGAAGTTAGTCTTGCTAAGTTCGCAGCGGACTAATTCTCCTCTAATCAGAGATGCTCCGATTAATTGAGCTCCCGTTAAATCCGCTCTGACTAAGTTTGCTACGTTGAGACTAGCTCCGTTTAAGATTGCCCGCGAGAGATTGGTGCTGCTGAGTCTAGCCACATTCAGGTTAGCTTCACTCAAGTCAGCTTCGCTCAAGTTAGCGCCGCTGATGTTGGTGACAAATAAGCTAGCCTGCCTTAAAATTGATTGGCTGAGGTTGATGCGACTGAGATTAGCTTCATTCAGGTTGATTCCTGTGAAATCTCTGTCGCCTTCTGTGTATCTTTTGACGAGTTCAAATCGCTTGAGAAGTTCTTCTGCTTCCATTGTTTTTACCTAGCTGAAAGGGCGATGGACTAACTTTTATGTGGCATTAATATAAAAATAAATAAATTTATATTATTTACTCACCAAGCTGATAAAAGCTTTTGACAAATTCAATCACCGTATTTAGGGGCGGGGTTGTAAATCTTTGGGCTTTAATTGCCGGCCCGATCGAGGTTTTGTTGACTCCCGGCAAATTGGTCAAGTTTCTGCCAAAGTCTGGGTGATAGTGAACCATCAAAGTTTCGGCGCTGGAGTTTGCCAGTATGGTTTGGGTAGGCGATTGAAAAAAACTCGACATCGGTTCGCGATCGAGGCGAATCGGCTGCATTTTCATTTCCCCTATTTTTCTAATTGTTTTGGTCATGGCGACGTTCAATTGCACTACCAAATTTGAAACTCTGACGCCTAGATTATTGCCGTTTTGGGGTTGAATCATCTTGATCAGAGTAATGAGATTTTTTTGAGTAAATGCCGCGTCGCTAAAGGGAATAATGGCAACAAAAGCTGTGGGAAATAGTTGATCGTCCTGCTCTATTCTAAATGATATGATTGTGCGCCGCGAATTAACTTCTATGCTGGGAGGATTGCTCAAACCCGAGTATTGACTGGCAATTTGGCGGTAGGTAGCCGCGAGGACAAAGTTAGCGTCGGGGTCGAGCGGTCGATCGACAATAATTTGCACTGTCGGCGGTGTAGCATTAAAAAACCGTTGAGATTCTTCTGGGGTAAAGCGCTGAATGTGACTGCGATCGCCGTTTGGGCTCAGATCCACCCAATCGCAGGTTATATCATCGGCTTTCAGATTAAACCTCGACACCGCGTAAATTTTCGCCCCAGTCAGGGCCGCCCCCGTCAAATCTGCGCCCACCCAATCTGCGTGAGTCAAATTCGCTTGAGTCAAATCCGCGTGTACCAGAGTAGCGTTCAACAGGTTGACGTTGCTCAAATTTGCCCCGTACAAGTTAGCCCCGCTCAATCTCGCTTCATCGAGGTCAGCACCAGTCAAGTTGGCCCCGCTGAGGTCGGCCCACCGGAGATTAGCGCCTCGCAAGTCAGCGCCGCTGAGGTTGGCTTGAGACAGATTAGCTTGTCTGAGTTCGGCATTGCATAGGTTCACTCCTCGCAAGTCTGCCCTGCTGAGGTCGGCTCTGTGCAAGTTAACCCGTTCCAAGTTCGCCGCTGTCAGACAAGCGCCTCTCAGGTGAGCCCCGCTGAGGTCGGCTTGCTCTAGATTGGCTTCTCTCAGGGTGGCTTCTCTCAAATCTGCTTCGCTCAAGTTGGCACCGCTCAAGTTGGCACCGCTGAGGTCAGCTCGGATCAGCTCGGCTCTGATCAATGTAGCTTCGACGAGTTGGGCTTCGCTGAGGTCGGCCCGAATCAAGTTAGCCACGTTGAGGATAGCGCCACTGAGGTTGGCTTTGTTGAGGTTGGCAGCGCTGAGTCTAGCAACATTGAGTTTAGCTTTTCTCATGTTGGCCTTTGACAGATTGGTGCCACTCAGGTTGGTGAGGCTCAAGATTGCCTCGCTGAAATTAGCCCCACTCAGATCGATCCTGCTGAGATTGGCTTCGCAAAGCAGGATGGCAGTAAAGTCTCTTTCTCCTGCTGCATATTTGGCGATGAGTTCTTCCGCGTCCATGCTTTTGACTTTCCCTGATGTGTTAGGTAGAACAAAGCTTTGTTATGCCAACCTTTAAAATAGAATAAGCATTTTTTGTAACTTCATGCAATATGCCTAGACATCTATATTGTGGAAGCCTTTTATAAAATCCAAAATGCTGGCGATATTAGCTTGACCCAATTTTGTGCTTTCAGTTAACTTGCCTGCGCTGGAGTTGCTGGGATCGTATTTTTTAATCAGGCGCTTGCCGAAGGCTGGGTGGTGATATACGCTGAGTCTTTGGTCGCGGGAGTTGATTAAGAGCATCTGTGTAGGAATTTGAAAAAAATTGATGCTTTCACCGATTTTGGGAAAAGAACTGGAAATTTTGATTTGGTCTACTTTGCTGATAGCTTGGTTGAGAGCTTTGCTGCATAACTGGACGTGTTTGGATTCTTTGACGCTAAGTTTGCCTGCATCGTGGGATTGAATCATTTTCATCAAAGCTATCAGGTTTTTCTGAGTTGTAGCGCCGTCGTTAAAAGGAATAATGGCAACGTAAGCGGTGGCAAATAATTTATCGTCGCTGTCCATTTTAAAGGCGAGTACGGTGCGCCTGGAACTGACTTCGATCGTGGGCGGCTGACTTAAACTCGGGTATTGTTGGGCAATTTGGTAATAAGTTGCAGCTAGGGCAAAATGAGCGCCTTGGTCTAAGGGCGAGTCAATTACAATCCTAACTGTGGGCAAGCTTTCGTGAAAAAAATCGTGGGTTCCTCCGGAGTTCAACCAGTAAATTTGACTGTGGTCGCCGTTGGGACTCAGGTCAACCCACTTGCAGGTCATGCCTTCGGTTTTGATGCCGAGCCGCGAAACTGCGTGGAGTTTGGCTCCGGTTAGGGTGGCTCCGGTTAAGTCGGCTCCCACCCAGTCGGCGCGGATCAGATAGGCGTTTGACAGGTCGGCGTGAACTAAACTGGCATTGAGTAAGTTGGCGTGGCAGAGGTCGGCTCGGCTGAGGTCGGCGCCGCTCAATTTGGCTTCGCTGAGGTCGGCCCAGCGCAGGTTGCAGCCGCTGAGGATGGCCCAGCGCAAATTGACGCCACTGAGGTCGGCTCCGCTGAGTATGGCTTGAGTGAGGTTGGCTTGTCGGAGTTCGGTACCTCGCAAGTCTGCACCGCTGAGGTCGGCTCGGCTGAGATCGGCGCCTTGGAGGTTGGCTTGTTCGAGGTTGGCTTCTGTCAAGGACGCACCACTGAGGTGAGCGCCTCGAAGGTTGGCTTGAGTGAGGTTGGCTCCTCGGAGCGTGGCTTCGGTGAGTGTGGCGCCGCTGAGGTTGGCTCCGCTGAGGTTGGCTCCGCTGAGTTCGGCTCGAATTAGCTCGGCTCTGATCAGTTTAGCTCCTGTGAGTATGGCTTTTTTGAGGTCAACTCGCACTAGGTAGGCGACGTTGAGGTCGGCGTCGGTGAGGTTGGCGCCGCCGAGATGGGCGCCGCTGAGTCTGGCGATGTTGAGTTTGGCACCGGTGAGGTTGGTTTTGCTGAGGTTAGCTCCGCTTAGGTTTGCTACACTCAGATTCGCACCTGTGAGGTTGGCTCCGCTCAAGTTGACGCCGCTGAGGTTGGCCTCAGTCAGGTTGATTCCGGCAAAGTTTCTTTCTCCGGCGGCATATTTTTTCAGGAGTTCCTCGACTGTCATGGGGGCGGCACCGTATCGAAATATCCCCATTTTATTGCTATTGACACTCCCCGCCGTAAAACGGACGGGGATTCTTAAGAGATTTTCACCCTTAATGGCTGTGTCAAACAGCCTCTAGACAGTCCGGTAAAACCATTCTGCTTACTTTTGCGACCAATATTTACAGATACATTTAACCCGGTAAATCTAGGACTAAGCCCAAACTTACTGTGTATGGCAAGACGCGTGAAAGCTGCAAGCTCTCCCGTCAAGGAGGTATCTCTCAAAGCTTTCAATAAAATATTGAAAGCGCCATTTACATCTCTGTCCAGAGTGTGTCCGCATTCTGGACATTTAAATTTCTTAGACCCACCTAATTTAGTGTGAATATGCCCGCACTTTGAACAAGTCTTGGATGTGTATTCTTCGGTCACGTCTACTACAATACAACCAGATTTGGATGCTTGATGCTTCAACATTTGTTTGAACCTATAATGGCTCAAAGTGACCAGGGCTCTAGCTGTTTTTGTCGCTAATTTTCGTTTCCCCTTTTTTACCATCTGCTGCGTTTCAAAAGTCGGCAAGAAAATAATTTTATACTTGGTCACCAAGTATTTAGCAGCCTTCTTGTGTAACTCGTTGACTAAGTTTTTAATCTGAATCCGAATCTGGGTCGCTGACTTTCTCAAGCAATACCTCAATCGTTTGAATTGTCCTCCTTTGTGCAGCCCTATTCTTGACATCAATTTGTCTAAATGTCTTGCTAGTCGGTAGATACGACCAATATCATTCTTTCCTACCTCCAAGATATCACTGCCGTCAAAACCAGTCAAAAACGTTCTAACGCCAGGGTCTAAGGCGATAGCTAAACTGCTTTCGTTTTGCAGAGGCTTTGCGGTATCAACTGCATAGCATATAAACCATTGCCCATTGATTAGTGACAGCGTTGGCTCATGTTCCATTACATCTGCAATTGGTTCGGATACTTTAAATGATAATCCTTTGGTTGCTTGCGGGTAAAAAGTCCCAGACTTCCAGTTACTGACTTGAAACCTGATAGTCTGGGAACGGTCAAATCGGCTTCTAAATTTGGCGATACCCTTTGACTTTTTAGCAGCTTTGTGTGCCTCAAAAGCTTGGAATACTGCCATTTGTCGTGGGTTGTAAGGTTGCTCGGACACCCAGATTGGAGCTGAGTCCATAATCTTTTTTCTGAGATCGTACTTGCCAATCTTTTCTGTTTTCAGGATAGCAATTGCTTGATTGTAACACCATCTACTTGCTGCAATCCAAGTCCTCCATTTCGCTGCTAGCTTGGTTTCTGGGTAAACTCGAATCTTCTTTGATAGTAGATTTGTATTTACCCCGGGAGTAGATTCGGCAACTAAAGACGTGGATGATGGCAAGGATATGTTCAACCATTTCTCGTTCACAAGACAGCTCGTTTCTACTGAGAACCATGAGTTGGCAATTGTTTTGCTCGCAGAGCCATTTGATGAGGTCGCTACCAAACCTTGCGAGTCTGTCTTGGTGTCCAACCACAATTGTTGAGATATTTCCTGACATGACTTGTCCCAAAAGGGCAAGCAGTGCTTTTCTTTTGAAGTTGAGTCTACACCCGATGTCTTTAAAGACTTTGGCTTGCGGGTAGATATTTTGGAGGTAGCTGACTTGTCGTTCGAGGTGTTCTCGTTATTTGTAGCTACTGACTCTTGCGTAGATGGCGATAACTCGGTTGTGTCCTGTTCCGAGAACGCTGTCAATGTCCTAGCGTCGTTGGTTGGAGGGGGTTCTGATTGCTGATATTTTGTCGGCAAGCTCCCAGTTTCTAAGAGTTTTCTCTGAGACTTGCAGCATTTCGCAAGCTTTTCGCGGCGTGACATATTTGATCATCGCTGGTAATATTTTTTACTCTTGATATATACTGCCTGATTTTGACGCTATTTTCCAGGACTTTATGGGAAATTGTTTACTTTGTGACAACAGCCGCTTCTAAAAACCTACAGAAATCTGTAAATCAAACTTAGCGGTCTATGTTTTGCCTAGAGCGAGTGCTATAGCCTTTCTCACATTCATTCGCGGACAAATCTTGACCTAAAAAGCTTTACACTGTAAGGTTCCAGCATATCTTGGCATACCTCATCTTTCTGAAAAAGGCTATATATGTTTTCCTTTTTGCTCAGGTTGGCTTACTCTTCCCAGTTAGAGACTGCCTTGATTAGCAGAGGACTTGAAATATTTGGTTTTTTGAGGATCAGTTTGAGCCAAGTGTTTTTTTGTGGTTTTCACACCCAGTAAGCTTTAGCAACCCGCACTAATCAAGCGTTTCCCCAGTTTATCACAATTATTGTTGGTTTTCGTCAAATTCTGAGAAAATCTAGACAAACCTCTGTATTTTGGCAACTGCCTAAAACGCCACATTGTAAAGGTTTTTGCTAAGGCGGCACAACTCACGCAGAGCCAAAAACTCAGCTTTATTTAAATTGCGAATTTGGTTCTTTTGAGTCAGGTACATAGTTGACCTTTCGCTACATATTGTATTATAAAGCGAAAGTTGCTATTAATCCTAAAATTTTCTTGTCAAGCCGTCAAGCGAAGGACGGGGTTTGAAACCCATTTTTTCTGATGAATATCGGTATCGTAGGACTTGGTTTAATTGGTGGCTCGATCGCTCTGGATTTACGATCGCGCGGGTTTAATATTGTTGGGGTTTCGAGTCGCCAACAGACTTGCGATCGGGCGATCGCAAGAGGTGTTGTCAATGATGCCAGCATACACCTGTCTTTGATGGCAACAGCGGATTTGGTTTTTATTTGCACGCCGTTATCCGCGATCGAGCCGATCGTCCAAAAATTAATTCCCCATCTTTCCCCTGATGCGATTGTAACCGATGTCGGTTCGGTAAAAACTCCCATAGTCGATGCTGTGTCAGCTCTGTGGCCGAATTTTGTTGGGGGACACCCGATGGCGGGGACTGCTGAAAGTGGGATTGAGGCGGCGGTGAGGGATTTGTTTGTGGGGCGGCCTTATGTGGTGACTCCGACTGCACAGACTCCGGCGCAGTCAGTGGAGAAGGTTGAGGAAATTGCGCGGTTGTTGGGTGCGTCGGTTTATCGGTGCGGCCCTCAAGAACACGATCGAGCTGTGGCTTGGATTTCTCATTTGCCGATAATGGCTAGCGCGACGCTGGTGGCTGCGTGCGATCGAGAGGGCGATCGAGATATTGTGAATTTAGCGCAAAATTTGGCGAGTTCGGGTTTTCGGGACACCAGCCGCGTAGGGGGTGGCAACCCCGAGCTGGGAGTGATGGTGGCAAAGTACAATAGAGAGCAATTATTGCGATCGCTCTCTATTTACCGCGACAGTCTCGACGAGTTGATGGGCGATATCGAAGCCGAAGATTGGCAAGCTCTCGAACAGAAGCTGAAGCTGACTCAACAAGCCAGAGATAATTACCACTTGTGATCCCAAAATTGCTGAAAACTGTCCCCGTCTCGATTATGATTTGTGGACGCCTCTATATTGAGTTTCAATGTACACTTATTCTCGGCTCAAGCGGGTTTTACTGGGTGAATCTCTGCCCACCAGCGCATCTGTTCACGAACGGCTGAGCAACGCTACAGGGCTAGCTGTTCTTGCTTCCGATGCACTTTCGTCTGTGGCCTACGCTACTCAAGAAACTCTGCTGGTGCTGTTACTAGCCGGGAGCAGCAGTTTAAGTTTATCGCTGCCTATTTCGGGAATTATTGTTTTACTGTTGGCGATCGTGGCGCTGTCTTACCGACAGACAATTAAAGCGTATCCCAACGGCGGTGGCGCTTACATTGTGGCGCGAGAAAACTTGGGTATTTATCCCGGTTTGATCGCAGCAGCTTCGCTGATGATTGACTACATCCTCACCGTAACAGTCAGCATTTCCGCTGGTATTGCCGCCTTGACTTCAGCAGTTCCCTCCTTGCTGCCCTATACCGTTGAACTGTGCTTAGTTTGTATTGTCCTGATCATGTTTGCCAATCTCAGGGGACTGCGGGAATCTGGCAAGATATTTATGGTTCCCACCTATGCGTTTATCGTGGGCATTTTTATCTTGATTGGCTGCGGTTTATTCCAACAGGCAACAGGTCATGTTTTGCCAGCATTAGAAAACATTCCAGCTAAGGAACCTTTGGGATTGTTTCTGATCGCGCGCGCCTTTGCGGCGGGCTGTACAGCCCTGACTGGAGTTGAAGCCATATCGGATGGAGTGTTGGCTTTTAAGCCTCCTGAATGGAAGAATGCACGCCTAACTTTAACTTATTTGGGAGTAATTCTGGGATTTATGTTTTTGGGCATTAGTTACTTAGCCCATATTTATCAGGTGATTCCTAAAGAAAACGAAACGCTCCTTTCTGTGTTAGGAAAAGATATTTTTGGAGTCGGCATATTTTATTACTATTTGCAGGCTGCAACTCTGTTGATTTTGCTGTTGGCTGCGAATACGAGTTATGCAGATTTTCCGCGACTTTGTTATTTTTTGGCGCGGGATGGGTTTTTGCCGAGGCAGTTGTCGCTGTTGGGCGATCGCCTAGTTTATTCTAATGGCATTAATTTGCTCAGCCTCTGCGCGGCTCTGTTAATTATCATCTTCCGAGGCGATACCACCGCAGTAATTCCGCTGTATGCGGTTGGAGTTTTCACTTCTTTTACTCTGTCCCAATCTGGAATGGTGATTCATTGGTTTAAGGAGCGAGGCAAAGGCTGGCAATCTAGTGCTGTGATGAACGGTATTGGTGCAGTGGCAACCACGGGAGTTTTAGCTGTAATTGTCGCTACCAAATTCCTTTTGGGAGCTTGGGTTGTGGTAGTAACTATTCCGATTGTAGTTAGTCTATTTTTAGCTATTCACCGGCACTATCGGTATGTAGCCGCTCGCTTGAGCATTCAGGGAATAGAACCCATATCTTATCCTCCCAGACCTAAAGTTAAGACGGTGACACATCCGGCGGTGGTGTTAGTTGGCCAGTTGCACCGGGGAACTTTTGATGCCTTGGATTACGCTCGTTTAATTGCTGATGAGGTTGTGGCGGTTCACGTAGATATAGGTTTGACAGATAGAGCAAAACTGCAAGCGGCTTGGCAAGATTTGCAATCTGACATTCCCCTAGAAATTCTGGAATCGCCTTACCGTTCTGTTGGTGAGGCTTTAACTCACTTTTTGACTTTGTTTGAAGAGCAACGGCCGGGAGTTTTCTTAACGCTAATTATTCCGGCTTTTGTGACGATAAATTGGTGGGAGGGACTGCTACACAATCAAACTGCTTTCTTTTTGAAGGCGGCTTTGCTGGCTAAAAAAAGTCGGGTTGTGACAACGGTTAGATATTATCTGTAGCGTTTCTGGTATAACAGTGCGGTACGCTTGGGTAATTGGTAATTGGTAATTGGTAATTGGTAATTGGTAATTGGTAATTGGTAATTACTCGATCGCGTACCTCACAAAAATTGAGAATCGCTAAGAAAGCGGTTGACAGATAAAAAATAATGTGCCAGGATCGACATAATTAGAAAAGTTGCCTTCAACTTGTCTCTGAAAAGATTGCGGCTGCTGAACCAAAGTCTTTTACTAACTACAACATCTCTTCAATTTGTGGGGGTTGCACTGCAACCCGCAACAGACTATTTATGCAGCAGCCAAAAAACTTGAACAGGCTTTTGCGAGCTTTGTCTCGGCAAGGTCTTGATGTGAGTTACGACAATCAAGTCTACTCGATTTGTCTCAATAGTTCTCTGAAAGAAAACTGGCAAGATGCCAGTTCCACAACAGAAAACAGTGAAAATGTTTTTGCTACAAGAGATAACTGGCAAGATGCCAGTTCCACAACAGCAGAAGTTTTGCTTCCAGAAGGTTTTCCGGTGGAAGCAAAGGCGCTGAAACAGTTAGCAAATTTGGCGAATGTTCGACACCCTCAAGGTGGTTGTGTTTGTCGCGCCTGCGCCACTCCAGACTTCCATCCGGGGGATGCGGGAGTGGCAATTGGTTCGATCGTCCAAACTGACAAAATGGTGATTCCGGCGGCTGTCGGCTCCGACATTAACTGCGGGATGCGCTTACACGTTGCTGATTTGTCTGTCGAACAATTTCTGGGAAAGCGCGATCGATTTGTAGAGTTGATGAAAGGCGATTATTTCTTCGGTACTCGCGATGTCAGCATGACTGCAAAAACTGCCCGCGCGATGTTCCAACACGGCATCCCCGGATGGCTGGATGGTATGCTGGATAGGGCAATGGGCAGCGCAGCAAATTCGGATTTCGAGCAGTTGGCGCAAGAGTGCGATCGCACTTTCGGAGGCGGTTCGATGAATGGCGATGTCAAATGGGCACCCGAAGAATTAGTCCCAAATGACGGCACTGTCAGGGATGGCGGGTTAGGTACCATCGGCGGCGGCAATCATTTTGTAGAAATTCAAGTGGTTGAAGAAGTGGTCGATCGAGCTACGGCCTATACTTGGGGAGTTCGATCGGGACAAATCGCTTTTATGATTCACTCCGGTTCGCGAAATGTCGGCAAATACATCGGCGGTATGTGGCGCGATCGAGCTTGCGAAGCCTGGCCGAAAACCCTGAAACACCCTGAATCCGGGCTGTTTCCGCTGTCTGTCGAAGCCAATCCCGAACTTGTGAGCAGCTACCTACAAGCGGAAGCAACCGCCGCCAATTACGGTTTTATCAACCGTTTGCTGCTAGCAGAACTTCTGCGACTGCGTTTGCGGCAAGTTTTCGGGGATATCGAAGCTCCTTTAGTTTACGATTTGCCTCACAATATTACCTTAGCTGAAGGTGACGGTTGGGTGACTCGCAAAGGCGCTTGTCCCGCACATTCTGGCCAGCCTGTAATTGTACCTGGTTCGATGGGTGCGCCGTCTTATTTGCTAATTGGTTTGGGAAACGATCGATTTTTGCGATCGGCTTCTCACGGTGCGGGCAGGGCGCGATCGCGTTTCGATCTCAGTCGCGAAGGTGCTGACAAAACTGAAGCAGCTTTGGGATTAACTGGCGTAGATTGCATTACCTTACGCGAAGAACGTAGAATCGAAGAAGCACCGGCCGCTTACAAGCCAATTCAACCAGTGATTGACGTTCAGGTGGAGGCGCAAATGGTGGGTATAGTCGCTAAAATGAAGCCAGTATTAACATTTAAAGCCTAGGCTGATTTGTCGGTTCTCAAAAACTGGTTTTACGAACAGGCTAGAAGCCTGTTCCACCAGAAAATTCCAAAGATTGTGGAATGGGCTTCTAGCCCGTTCCCTCAGAAAAAATCAAAGATTGTGGAATGGGCTTCTAGCCCGTTCCCAAAGACAATTTCAAAGATTGTAAAATGGGCTTCTAGCCTGTTCCAGCAGAAAAAA
>NZ_JAEQDE010000091.1:0-9523 GCF_020737865.1 Microcoleus sp. PH2017_35_SFW_U_B | reverse complement strand
AAGACAATTTCAAAGATTGTAAAATGGGCTTCTAGCCTGTTCCAGCAGAAAAAATCAAAGATTGTGGAATGGGCTTCTAGCCCGTTCCCAAAGACAATTCCAAAGATTGTGGAATGGGCTTCTAGCCCGTTCCTAAAACCATAAAAATAACTGCACAATCTAAAACTTGTCCAATTATCCCCATCCTCAATTGTCACCAAATCCCTCTAAACCTGTCCATCCCCTCAAGCGGCTGCTGAAGTACGGGCGCCGCTACCGCCTGAAAACTTGGCTGGCAAGTATTTGTTCGCTGCTGAATAAATTCTTTGATTTAGCGCCACCAGCATTAATCGGTATTGCCGTTGATGTGGTGGTGAAACAACAAGATTCTATCCTTGCTAAGTGGGGCATAAAAGATGTCGTTTTGCAACTCGCAATCATTACTTTTTTGAGTTTGATTGTTTGGACTTTGGAATCGGTTTTTGAATATGCCTATGATTATTTGTGGCGCAATTTGGCTCAGGATATCGAACACGATTTGCGTCTGGAAGCTTACAGCCATTTACAAGAATTAGAATTAGCTTATTTTGAAGAACGCAGCACGGGCGGTTTGATTTCGATTCTCAACGATGATATCAATCAACTGGAACGTTTTTTGGATGGTGGTGCCAATGAAGTGATTCAGGTAAGTACGACGGTAATTGTGATTAGCGCCGCTTTTTTTGCAGCATCTCCTGCTGTTGCTATCCTGTCAATGCTGCCAATTCCTTTTATTATTTGGGGCTCGTTTGCATTTCAAAATCGCCTTGCTCCACTGTATGCTGATGTGCGGGAAAAGGTGAGTTTTTTGAACGGGCAATTGTCGAATAATCTGACGGGAATTACTACTATTAAAAGTTTTACTTCCGAAGATTATGAAACTCAGCGCATCGAAACCCAAAGTCAAGCTTACCGCCAAAGTAACCGACGGGCGATCGCAATTTCGGCAGCTTTTATTCCGCTAATTCGCGTGGTGATTTTCCTGGGCTTTATTGCAACGCTATTTCTGGGCGGTTTGGAGGTAGTGGCGGGCAGATTGTCTGTAGGGACTTACAGCGTTTTGGTGTTTTTGACGCAGCGGTTGCTGTGGCCCCTGACCCGCCTGGGTGATACTATGGATCGATACCAGCGCGCCATGGCTTCTACTAATCGGGTGATGAATTTGTTGGATACGCCGATCGCAATTCGCACGGGTGATATTCGGCTGCCGGTTAGTTCGATTAAAGGCACGCTGGAATTTAAAAATGTTACCTTTTATTACAATCAAAGAAAACCGATTTTGCAGTATTTTTCCCTGACTCTGCCGGCGGGGAAGACTACGGCAATTGTGGGCGCGACTGGTTCGGGAAAAAGTACGCTGGTAAAATTAATTATGAGGCTGTACGAGGTACAATACGGTCAGATTTATCTCGATGGCATAGAATTAACTACCCTGAATTTAAAAGATTTACGGAGAGCGATCGGATTGGTGAGTCAAGATGTATTCTTGTTTCACGGTACGGTGGCCCAAAATATTGCTTACGGCACTTTTGATGCCACCGATCGAGAGATAGTAAATGCTGCTCAAATTGCGGAAGCTGACGAGTTTATCGCGCAATTGCCGGACGGTTACAACACTATTGTAGGGGAACGCGGTCAAAAATTGTCGGGGGGACAGCGGCAGCGGATTGCGATTGCGAGGGCTGTGTTGAAGAATCCGCCGATTTTGATTCTGGATGAAGCTACTTCAGCGGTGGATAACGAGACGGAGGCCGCAATTCAGCGATCGCTCGAACGAATTACCAAAAATCGGACTACAATTGCGATCGCCCACCGTCTTTCTACTGTCCGTAATGCCGATTGCATTTTTGTCATGGAGCAGGGGCGAGTGGTAGAATCGGGGCATCACGAACAACTTATCGAACATAATGGAGTTTATGCGTCGCTCTGGCGGGTGCAATCTGGTATAAAATAAAAGCGCTGCGCTTTTAGGTTGAATTTGCTAATTGGTAATTGGTCATTGGGCATTGGGCATTTGGCATTGGTAATTAGTTATTCACAGTCTGCTAATAACGAATCACAAATAACCAATAACGAATCACAAATAACCAGTAACCAGTAACCAATAACAAATAACCAATAACCGTAAGATATTAGTTTCTACAAGCAAAGAGAAAAAATGTTTTTATTTGGTGGGCCTGAGTCCGAACAAAAAAATCAAAGTAACTGGCGCCGCAAATTAGATAAATTTGTAGCAGCCAACAAACAAGAATTGGCGGCTTTAGCTTGGGGACTCCTTCAGGAAAGAGGAGAGGAAAGCGACGATATTTTGGGCATTGATATTGCCGGAACGCCACGCTTCGTGTACTGTAAAAAAGAGGCAGTAGAAGAGTTAAACCGTCAAGTTAAAAGTCATATTCAGGAAATTTTAGGAGTGCTAAACGCTCACAAACCGGAGAAAGAGGTAGCGATTTTGGCGATCGGCGAAGGTGAAATCAAGCTAATTTTGTTTGAAATTGACCCCGCACCCCCTGATTGTTTTGAACTCGCAGCAGCGGATGTCGATACATTGATCGATCGCCTGGAAAAACAAATGGCTGAATATATTAAAGGATAAATTATATCCAATCCGGTAAAAAAAATACTAATTAAGTTCGTAGTGAGGACTTTAGTCCTCATTTTCAGAGGACTAAAGTCCTCACTACGAACCCGTTTTGTTGTGTTGGATATCAAAATAACCAAGAATCAAAATAACCGGCGGGTGGCAAATCGTCGGTCAAAATTTGAGCTTGGTCTAAATTAGCTATAATCTGAGACAATTCTGAACCTATTTTCACATCAAGAGCTCTGTCTGTCAAGGAAAACGAAAATTCATGTCCATCTTGCACATATTTTGCTCTGGAAACAATCTCGTCTTTGTCTAAAATAGGGCCGTTAGTCCCAATTAAAACACTATTAATATCCTTCCAAGGGCATACGTATACCTGGGAAAACACGCTTTGAAAAGTCTTCACCTTTTGGGCATAAAACTCATCTCTTTGCAGCAGATTTACTAAAACAACTCCAGCGGTTGACAAATGTTTTTGGCAAAGTTCATAAAATTCTTTAGTTGCTAGCCGGTGCGGAAAGTAGCCGTTGCCAAAAAACACGTCAGTCATGATTATATCGTACTGCACATCTGGGCTTTGCTGCTCTAGATACTCTCTCCCATCTTGGATTGCTACGCTGAGTCTGCTGTCGAAGTGCACTCCAAAACACTCAATGGCGGCTGAAATCGCGATCGCATCTACATCAGCACATTCTACAACAGTTTCCGGCAAATAATGGTGCATAACTAACGGAATTCTGCCACCGCCAAACCCAGCTATATAAACTTTTTTAGGTTGATTTTGCCACAATAAACCCAACATCATCGCTTGGGTATATTCTGAAACTAAATGCAGAGGATTGTTGAGGTTGAACACAGATTGCAATAAATCTGTATACAAATTCACTTTTTCTACTAAACATAGCTTAATTTGACCTTTATCTTTTCTAACTGCAACATAGTGAACTCCCGACTCTTTGCAAAACACAACTCCATCCGGCTGTTGTTGCACCCAAGCCAGCCTCTGTTGAATATTCGCTAAATTGATAGTTTGCCAATTTTTTTGTTCGTCAATCATCTGATTTTTTAATTTATTGGACGCACGAGTGGTTAGAAATGCGTCAATCCTGTTTTCTTTAAACTCTATCTGCGAAAGATTCGCGGACGTTGTTGGGAAGAGAGCCCTCTTGGTTTCAGTGGTTATATAACCTGTCAGTCATACCTCACCTTTTTGAGAAAGGCTATATATATAAAAGAGCGCTGAAGCGCAACTACGTACCTAAAGACTAATCCCTATAAGAGTGCAATTTTCTTTGAAGGTTGTTGCGCTTTATGACCCTTTTCTACTTTATATATCAAAGAGCGCTGAAGCGCAACAACGTACCAGAAGACTAACCTCTATAAGAGTGCAAGTTGCGTCGAGGAATGTACTAAAAATCGTAGACTAACCGGGTATTTGCGAAGGAACTGGGTTTCTCATCAATTTTCTATTTTATATTGTGAAAAAAACCTGAGATAAATTAAGTAGATGATACCTGCTTATACGCCACAAACTCCAAACCCGAAATCGAAAAATCTATTCTTTCCCAATCTTGCTTATCACCTTCAAACTTTTCAAACGCTGCTGAGGTAAGCAAAATCTCTCCCCGTTCCGCCAAATCCTCTCCCAGCTTGGCTGCTAGATTAAATTCCGATCCGTACATATCCTCTCCTTCCAGCATCAAAACATCGCCGCAGCCAATACCAATGCAGAGGTAAATATCCATATCCGGCGGCAGAGTCGTGTTGACAGCCACCGTTTGTTTCAGAGAGTCAATTGCAGATTCCACAGCAGATTTTACATCGGGAAATACTGCAAAAATATTGTCTGCTTCCTCCTTAACAACAGTACCGCCACATTCCGCAATTATCGGTTTGACAATTCCGTGCATCCGGTGAATCATTGACAAAAAATGAATGATTCCGTAACGGACAGTTGTTCGAGAAAATCCCGACATATCCATTACCAAGATTGTGTGATTTTGACGAAAAGTTGCATTAATTTGGGCGTCAATTTCTGCCATTCTTTGGGGGTTTTCGTTTCTTTCTTGCAGCAGTTTTTCCAAGTTGGTGCGGTTATTTGTTTTCATTGTAGTTGAATTAATTAAACTCCCAATCGCGACAAAAAGGCTGAGGGCGACCAGCGGGATGTACTGCACAATTGATACCATCTTTGCCGTAATAATAGTCGCAGACTTTGCAAGGTTGATTTTGCTCAATCTTTTTCATCAAAATTGCCCGGATAGTCTGAACTCGGTTGCGATACTTGTTGGCTGTCGAGTGAGTCGGTTCAATTGCCAAAGCTTGCTGAAAAGCTGCTATGCTGGTATCGTACAATTTAATAATTTGGGCGCTGTATTTTGTCCAAGCATCGGCGCGACTTTGATACAATTCAATGGTACTTAAGTTTAAAATGCCGTATTCCGTCCAAGCGTCAGCCGAAGCCCGATCGAACTTAATATTGGCATTCATCAAGACTTTTTTGATGGTTGCCAAAAGTTCCCTGGGCTGCCAAGGTTTGCTAACATACGCCTCGGCGCGATCGATCGCCCTGGAGAACAAAGCTAGCTGCTGTCCCTTGCCGGTTAAAAATATTACTGGTATATTCCGAGTTTCGGGATTAGCTTTGATTAAACGGCAAACACCGTAACCGTCCATGCGGGGCATGACGATATCTAATAATACTAAATCCGGGTAACTTCTCTCAACTTTATCTAGTGCTTCCACACCGTCAGATGCTTGAATTACATTTAATCCACTGCATTTCAACTGATGTGAAATGCACTCCCGCTGGCTGCGGGAATCTTCCACAACTAAAACTGTACTCATCACTCCCCACCTGGTTTCCGATGTAAACTTGTGCGCTGCTTCGAGTTGCCCTGACTGACATTATTTTACCCACATTGAATGATTTTGTTATCACTAGCTAAGGGAATTCTCTAAACTTGCAACAAATCTTAAACTGGGAAGCACAGGCGATACCGATCGCAAAAATCTGCTTGCCAATACGGGGAATTATTGCAAGTTTGATAAAAAAATATTCGGATTTTAAACCTTAATAACGGCAAACTGTACTGATGCAAGCCAAAAACCTTGTTGAATTGCCACAGATAATCCGCTACTGTGTACGTTAAAGTTCTTATGGACGACAAATGAATAGATTGCTCCTCACTTTGCTTGTAAGTCCGACGCTGTTTGGATCTCTGATGTCTTTGAGCGCGATCGCCCAAACTCAAAACATAGGCGAAACACCGGGTAAATCGGCTGATGCGCCAACCTGCGTGCGATCGCCCCACGCCCAACGTCTGACTTGTATGCGCCTTCCCGGTAAGGCTGCTGCTGCTAATTCCAAGGCCAGAATCGGTTGGCAGCGCCCGAATCAAGAACCGGTGGCGATGCTAGATTTTACGGAGGAAGAAAGCGATGCAGCGGCGGCGCTGTTTGGCTGCGACTGTCAGTTGTGCATCAATTCCCTGCGTCAGTTGCGCGGTTTGCCGCCCTTGGACTTGAGTTGAGCGCGATCGCCAAGACTGCTTCAGCTAACGTTGTTTTGTAAGATCGACTCTCTCGTAGTTTGGCGCAGTCTTCTTCGGTAATCTAAAATCTAAAATCCCAAATCTAAAACCAAAAATTTCAAATCTCAAATTGTTCGATCGGGGTGTTATTTCTGCGCCAAAGCCCATACTACTAAGGGAAAATCCGGCTCATTTGCTAACGAATGAATGGAAGCATTGTAATATTCCCATTTTGAGAAGTTTGCCACAATACAAGCGCGGTTTCCCCAAGAGCCTGTTTGGATGCGCTCTAAATTGAAACCGCATTCAGCCAGCAGGTATTTGATTCCTGTTTCTGTCCAGCGAGAGCAGTCGTTAGGGTAATCGTGAATCCGAATCAAAAACGGTATAGTTATTAAAAAATAACCGTTTTTGTCGAGCATTTGATAGATATTTTTGCCAGCGCGGTAAGGCCAAAGTAAATGTTCAAATATCTGTTCGGCAATGATTAAATCAAATGTTTGATCGAGGCAACACTCGCAAATGTCAAACTCTGGATATTTGACGGATTTATAGCTTTGAAAAGATTCTAATTTGCCCCAACTGTCGCCAGAGATTTCTAAGGTATTTAATCGATCGGGCTGCAAGCTTTTAACGATGTTGCGAGTTTCGCGGTTCATCACAACTCGGCACCAATGTTCGTCAACTGCACCAAATACCATATTTCCTCCGTTGAGATTTGTAGGGCGATTAATAACGGGATAGCTAGCCTTCGGGAAGGGGAGAGCGAACGCTTCACGCAATTTTTCTCTACAATAACCTATTCTGATTGGCGATCGCCCGCACCGACTGCTAAAATGAAATGTATAATATTAGCGATGTAAACCGCTACTCGAAATCATGTCCGCAAATACCGCGCTACCGCCAACCCTAGCTAAAATTGTCCAGCGCTTCCAGCGACACTCCGATCCGAAACAGCGCTACGAACAACTGCTGTGGTATGCCAAGCGACTCCCACCATTTCCCGAAAGCAATAAACAGCCAGAGAACAAAGTTTCTGGCTGCGTGTCACAAGTTTATATTACCGCAACTTTAGCCGACGGAAAAGTTTCCTTTGAAGGCGATTCAGACGCTCAGCTAGTCAAAGGATTAGTTGGCTTGCTCGTCGAAGGTTTAAGCGGATTGACGCCTGCGGAAATAGTCAGCGTTACCCCAGATTTTATTCAAGATACGGGATTGAATGTGAGCCTGACACCTTCTCGCGCTAACGGATTTTATAACATCTTTCAAATGATGAGAAACAAGGCACTGGGTTGCGAAGTTAGCGCGCAAGCAGAAGCAAATTAACAGGAGCAAAAGCTGTGACTCAGACTGCTGATTTAATCCAATCTAATTATGGCAGCTATCCCGCGACAGTTCAAGAATATCTCTGGAACTGGAAAGGAACGCAAATCAAAGTTATTTACGAAACCAGAGGACAAGGAAACACCGTATTATTGCTGCCAGCTTTCAGTACGGTTTCAACACGAGCAGAAATGCGTCCTTTAGCGGAATTGTTGGCGCCTAACTTTCAAGTTGTGAGTGTAGATTGGCCTGGTTTTGGCGACTCGGATCGCCCGTGCACCGACTACGAACCGCAATTATATCATCAATTTATTCAGGATTTTGTTGAGTCTACTTTTAGCAGTCCTGTGGCTGTAGTTGCGGCCGGTCACGCTGCCGGTTATGCGATGCAATTAGCGCAGTCAAAGCCGAATGTTTGGTCAAAAATTGTGTTAGCTGCACCGACTTGGCGCGGGCCTTTACCGACGATGAGCAAACAGCAAAGCGGCTGGCACGGAATTGTCAGAGAATTAGTACGATCGCCCTTACTCGGTCAATTCCTTTACAAACTGAACACTGCGCCGTCATTCCTGGGTTTAATGTACCGCCGCCACGTCTACGCGGATGCAGCAAAAGTCACCCCCGATTTCATCCAAAACAAGTGGAAAGTTACTCAGAAAGCGGGTGCGAGATTTGGTTCGGCGGCTTTTGTAACTGGTGGTTTAGATCCGGCAAAAACCCGAGAAGAATTTGTCGCCAACTTCCAAGAATTAGCAGTACCCGTGATGGTTGTAATTGCTGAGAAAGCACCGCCCAAATCTAAGGCGGAAATGGAAGTATTAGCCCAATTACCGGGAGTAGAATCGCGAGTTATCCCTGGTTCTTTGGGCTTGCACGAAGAGTATGCGGCGGATTTGGCAAATGCGGTTAAGTCTTTTGTTTAAGATTATAGACTTCTTGCAAAAATAATTAGGACGGGCTAGAAGCCCATCCCACAATAAAAAAGATTTTTGTGGGATGGGCTTCTAGCCCGTCCCAAATGACTAATGACTTCTTCTATTCTTGATTGCCTTTCCCGCGAATATATCCGTTATCTGCAATCCGCCAAGCACCCCCAGTATTGCCGGTTAAATCGCAATCATCCACCGTAGCAATACTATCTCTGTAAACTGCGATCGCCTCACCTTCATTACCATTAATTCTACACCTGCGCGCAATCAATTTTCCTCCCAATCCGACACCTATTCCCAGAGTGCCGTTATTATAGATATTGCAATCTTCCACCGTTGCTTTGCCATTATCCGAGATAAAGATTCCGTTCCATATTCCATCATGAATTTGACAGCGACGGATTACTGAATTAGCATTAGAGCCGCAGATTACTACCACAGAATAGTTGGCAGAAGTGATATCGCTGTCTTCTACGATTAACTCGCCTTGGCGAATATCTACAGCGTAATATTTTCCTGTTGTTTTAATTGTCAATCCTCGGACTAAAGCGCTGTCTGTTGCCATTTGAATGCAGTTTGAATCGCTGCTTTCAACAGTGACGCTACCCGCTTCTATGTTGCCGATAATTTCCACAGATTTGTCGATTATTATACTTTCTTTGTACACACCCGGATGCACATAAATTCGCGTACCTGAAACAGCATTTTTTAGGGCTTCGCTAATAGTGGTATAGTCACCTTCGCCTTGCTGAGAAACTACAAATTCTTGATTTTTCAAAATTGCTGCTTCTGGGGTTGACTCGGCGTTTTTATCTAGTAATTCAGCTTTTGGTGATTTTTCCGCTGTTGCAGTAATTTCCGGTGTTGGCTGCAACCGTTCTTGATATACTGTTTCTAAGTGATGTTCTAACTCAGATATTTGAGATTGAAGTTGAGCTTGACTCTGGTTTGCTTTCTCGATTTGACTTTGCATTTCCGAGAGTTGGGCGTAAATGTGCGATCGCTCTCTGTTAGCAGTTTCTAGTTGAGACTCTAATTGCGATCGAGTTTGACGCCCATTTTCTAACTGATTTTCTAAGTCGGATATTTGAGATTGCAGTTGATTTTGATTTTGATTGGCTCTCTCGATTTGA
>NZ_JAEQDE010000090.1:24302-31095 GCF_020737865.1 Microcoleus sp. PH2017_35_SFW_U_B | reverse complement strand
GGCATCTTGCCTGTTGCTAAGAAAGAAAGGGGGCGGGCAAGATGCCCACCCCACAATAAAATTAACTCTTTGTGGAACAGGCATCTTGCCTGTTGCTAAATATTTTCAAATACCACAGTTTCCGAATAATTACTTCTCAACTATCACCGGAGTACCCACTGCGACTTTCTCAAATAAAGCTTGGGCATCTTTATCAAACATTCTGACACAACCGTGAGAAGCCGCTCGCCCGATCGACTCTGGAGTCGGAGTCCCGTGAAAACCGATCACATTCTTACCATCCGTCCAAAACCCGATCCACCTGCTTCCCAGCGGATTGTCCGGCCCTGCGGGTACAAGTTCTCCCGTCCAAGGATGTTCCCAAACAGGATCTTTAATCATTTGCATGACTTTAAAGTTGCCCGTGGGAGTTTCCCAGCCGTCTTTCCCCACAGCCACCGGAAAACTGGCTTGCACCTTATTTTTGCGGTAAACATAGACCCGGCGTTCTCGCAATTTCAGCACTAAACGCACTTCCTCAATCGCATTTTCCGGCGCGTTTGGTTCCTGCGGAAGATACCTAGACGGTTCGCCTAATGGTGGCAGTTCGGGAACTCCGAGATTTGGCAATTTTACATCAGATTTTGGCTGCTGGGCGATCGCACTATTACTCCAATTAGCCACCGGTTCGGCAGCTACCTGCTGCTGTAAGGCGACAGACAGCGCCGCTGCGCTCAAACTCAGCACAATTAAGTTGTTAAATAAAAATTTGCTGTTCACCATTATTTTGTTCGCTAAACTCTTCACCAGCAGTTCCTACAAAGTTCTTATCTAATTATCCGCAAACTCCACCGGAAAGCCAAAATTTAGAGATGGCTTTTTAACTGTAAATGCCCTGCCCAGTTTTTAGTTTCCATTTCACAAATTATAACTTATTTAACTGCCACAAAATTGGTTTGTAGTGAGGACTTTAGTCCTTGAAATTTGATGCGGACTGAAGTCCTCACTACAAACCAATGTTGTTTGTAGTGAGGACTTTAGTCCTTGAAATTTGATGCGGACTGAAGTCCTCACTACAAACAATATTTTTTATTGCGGGTAATTGACCGGAGATGATATAGCTCAACACAAGACTTACGCGGTAATACCAAATAAACCGGGGTTTTATACGGGGAACGGTGGCGCTCCGCTAGAGATTTTCGCGAACAAATCCGGTTGATGGGTAAATCGTGCAAGTCAATGATTGAATTTTACCTCCGACTCATTTGATTTTTTGATCTGTGGCAGACTGGCGATCGCAAATTGAAACTATGGCGCTGCTGCATCCGGCAAGCATAATCTGTCTGTTGGCAGAGTTTGCCGCCCGTGCCGCAACAGTTAGAGGGGCGCAAAAAAACGGAAACGGTCGATCGAACAAACTCAATATATCACGCCGACACTCTAGAGATCCGAAGCACTGAACTTCTTGTAACTTGGGAACTTATGATTTAAAATTTAGTCTTTCAAAACTTGTTCGATAATCTTTTTTTGAGATTGTCCTAAATTTACTACTCCGGGGATTAAACTGGATTAGGTTTAAAGGTTGGGACTTTCGCGCAGCGAAAGCAAGCCCGACCCTAAATAGCAGTTAATGTGAGGTTTCAATGCGTCTTCAGAAGATCAAATTATTTACAGGTGCAACCCTGTCGGTGCTAATATCGGCGGTTTCAGTGCTTCCTGCGATGGCTAACCCTCCAATTGAAATAGCCCAAACGCAGAGCACCACAACAGCCAACGCTCAAACCATTATTGGTTTTGTCAAAAATATTGTCGGCGACATAGTAACAATTAGCCCAGAAAGCGGGCCGTACAGGACTCTCAGGATTCAAAGATGCATCCTGAGAATTACTTCTCTGGTACCGGGAATGAAAGTCAGAGCCACCGTAGCCGGAGATCAGGTAGAAAGGCTCGTCGTGATCCCCGATTATAAAGTAGTCTCTACCACAGTTGTTCGTCCCCCCGCTCCAGCACCGCGTCCGGCCCCTGAACCGCCACCGCGTCCGGCTCCCGCTCCCCGCCCAGTTCCTCGTCCGGCTCCCGCTCCGGCTCCGCGTCCGATTCCGGCTCCGCGTCCAGCTCCTCCTGTGAGAGGACTTTGGTAGAACTAGATTTCTAACCAGAATTAAGCCACCGCGCGCGCGGTGGCTTCGCTTTTTCAGAGCAGTTAGAATAAAAGAATTGTCCAGCAATTGTTGAGAAATCGCTGCTATGTATTACCTGCGTTTCTTGCTGCTAATTCTGCTGTTACCCCTGGTTGCGTGCGATCGAGCTACCGATGCTACAGCGACTCCTGTACCCGCACCAACTCCGCTGTCGCAAATTCCCTCCGTTGCACCGCTGACAAATGTTCGTACAAATCAAATTGTACCGACCAAACCGCTTTCGCCGCAGCCGATCCGCATTGTTGCAACTGCTTTGCCGCAGCCTTTCGCCACCCAAAGCGCCTCGAAACCTCCTCAAGTAGTACCGATTCCCCCATCGCCAGTGCTGCAAGTCCCTCCTGGCTTTGTCGTCAGCGTTTTTGCTGACAATTTAGACGCTCCCCGATGGCTGGCTTTGACGCCGACAGGAGATGTTTTGGTAACAGAAACCAGGCAGAATCGGATTAGGCTGCTCAGGGATGCCAACGGTGATGGCGTTGCTGAGGTGAACATGACTTTTGCTAGCGCCCAAAACGGCTTAAATATTCCCTTTGGCATGGCTTTTGCCGATCGCTATTTCTTCCTCGGAAACACCGCCGAAGTCCGCCGATTTCCCTACACAAAAGGGCAGGAACAATTAACAGGTACTGGTGAAAAAATTGCCGATTTACCGGGCGGTGGCTACAACCAACACTGGACGCGAAACGTTGTCGCCTCCCCGAACAACCGCCAGTTGTTTGTATCAGTTGGTTCCCAGTCTAATGCCGATTCCGAACCCTTGCCGAGGGCGTCTGTGCAAGTGATGAATTTGGACGGTACAAACCAGCAAACTTTTGCTTCCGGTTTGCGAAATCCGGTGGGATTGGATTTTCACCCAAAAACCAATCAACTTTACACGACAGTCAACGAACGCGACGGTTTGGGAGATGATTTGGTACCGGATTACTTGACAAGAATTCGTCAAGGCGAGTTTTACGGCTGGCCTTACGCTTATTTTAAGCCAAATTTGCTCGACCCGCGCCACGTCAAAAATGGAAAGAGCGATCGACCAGATTTAGCAGCTAAAACATTGATGCCAGACGTGCTGTTTCAGGCCCATTCGGCAGCTTTGGGACTTCAGTTTTACGACGGGAAAACGTTTCCCAAAAGATTTTTTAACGGCGCGTTTGTGGCGTTTCGGGGTAGTTGGAACCGGAATGCAGGAACGGGTTATAAAATTGTGTTTGTACCTTTTAATGCGGCGACTGGACGCCCTCAAGGTTATTATGAGGACTTTCTGACTGGTTTTCTCACAGATCCGTCGGGCCCGAAAACTTGGGGGCGGCCTGTTGGTTTGCTGGTTTTACCTGATGGGAGTTTATTGTTTACTGAGGAAGCGAATAACCGGATTTATCGCGTGCAGTATCGTGGCTGAGCAAAGGGCGATGGATTAGATACCCGACTTCTTGAAGAAGTCCGGTATCTGGCTGTTTAATCAGCTTCAAACCTTGCTAAGTTGAGATTCACCGGAAACTTTTTGAAAAATTAACAACTTATCTTCTGCCGCTGTTTCGCGATTTAAATCAGACAGTTCGTAATAGGAATCTGTTTCTGGCAAGTAGATTTCCGGTAAATTCTCAGGCAGGATTAAATAAGTGTTTTTCACCTGTAAAGCATTGTCTATATCTAATGAATATAGAAATCCGTCAACAGGATTTACAATTAACTGGTGAAATGAAACTTGTCCCTCTATGTAAAGCTTGAGAGTTGGTTGTGCAACTCTGAAAACCAACCAGCGATTGTACAAATTATCTACATCGCACCAAGAATAAAGATAGCTATCGCCGTATTCATTCTCAAAAAGCGATAGCAGGGGGCCGTCGAAATACTCTAAATTGACTATGCTTCTAAGAGATAAAGGAAATTTACTTAGTTTAAATCCTATTAATTGTTCCACTTTTTTTTACCTTACAATAAACAAGATGTTATTACAAATTTTGCTGCCAAATCAGCATTAGCAAACTCATGTAGGCTCAAGTGACCGTTATCATCTATTTTGGAGACAACTCCATCTGTCTTGTCGATCGCTCCTGCTGCTATGTGAGTCCCCAGAGAATCGCGCAGTTTTTTTCTTTTTTTTGTTAGTTTTAAATAACGGTTTTCGGCATTTTCCCTGGTATCAAATAATGATAGCGCATAACCTTGACACCTGGTAGCTTCAGTTTCTGGTTTTAGGTTGCGCTGCGGAGTTATTATCAGCACCGGTTTAAAGTTATTAATAGCTCGTTCATCATTGGGCTCAAATACAAATCTAAAAGCCAGCATTTCTTGCGGTTCATAGTCCAGTGGCGGGCATTTAGTTGAAAGCTTATCTATATGTTCTTGGTGTTTGAAACACATATTGATAATTTTAGTATCCTAAAGGTTTTGTGTAAGCGCCCTAAAATCCCGAACCCGGTTGTGTCAAAAACTCTGCTTCTTCGGGAGTTGTGTCGCGTCCGAGAATTTGATTGCGGTGGGGAAATCTACCAAAACGCTCGATGATTTTAAAATGTCGCACTGCAAAATCAATGACAGAATCGCTATCAGGTTCGCCGCTGAGTTGGCGAAATGATTCCACAGATTTTTCCTGGTGTTCTAAGTTTTCGCTGTGTTCAAAAGGCAGGTAGATAAACCACTTTTGTAAAGTCAACAATTCGCGATCGAAGTTATTGTTAACAGCGTGTTGGGCGGCGGCTAAGGCTTTGCTGTCTGTGGCGAAGGCTTGGGGATTTTCGCGAAACATATTGCGCGGAAATTGATCGAGCAGTATGATTAATGCTAGGCAGTTTTCCGGGGAATCTTGCCAGGAGTAGAGTTTACCGGATGCTGCTAGTTCGTATTCTGCTAGAAATAGCGATCGCACTTCCGTATCAAAATCGGCATCTTTCTCAAACCACTTCTTTTGAACTTTACCAAATTCTGGAGAGTTCGATCGACCAAACCAAAAATCTAAAACTTCATTCATTACCAATCTAGTTAGCCATTGATTATTGATGGCAATTGAGGCATCTGTAGTTGCACAAAATCTACTTGATGTGCAACTACAAATCGCAGCGATTAATGATTACCAAAGATGACTCCGCCCAAACACAGGTACTTGCTTTCCGACGCTATCGAGGGTGGAGAAAAAAAATTAGATTACAGAGTTTAAGCTTCCAGATTCATCTGTTATCGAGTAAATCTAAAATCTAAAATCTACAATCTAAAATCGACTGACTTAGGAACTTTTGCTGTCCGGTACTTAAATTTACGAACTGGTAAACAGTCTGTCCCAAGTTTTTCCTCCCACAATTCCGTCTACAGGAAGGTTGGCTTCCCGCTGAAATATTTTCACTGCATCTAGGGTTGTTCTACCAAAGATGCCATCAAGTGCGATCGGTTCTGGACACACACCGCGGGCGTTTAACAATTTTTGCAGTTTCCTCACATCTTCGCCTCTCGATCCGTGTTTTAAAATCCTTTTATGGAATCTAACTTCTGGTTCGTGGCAATCATTAGTGTGGCAAACTTTGTCGCCGGCGCCCCCTGAATAAGTGGCTGCATTGGCGCCTGTCAAAACTAATATGCCGAGAACTGCTAGTAAATAATAAAAAGTCTGCGATCCAACCATACTTTCCCTGTTAATTTTCTCAAGCGTTTTCTGCAAGTTTGACCCGCAACAAACGGGTAAAAGCCACCGACTAAAGTCGTGGACGATCTCAAAATTTTAGAATTTTGTTGAAGCTCCCAGATTCAATCCGAGAGTCAATCTAAAATCTAAAATCTAAAATCTAAAATCGACTGACAATTGTTTGAGAGTGAGAAACCGGGTTTCTGGGATGGAGGCGTCCAATCTCGATTGACCGGGTTTCTGGCAACAGTCAACCGACATTCTACAATATAAGTGGCTTTACTGCAAAATCTTTGATCGTGCAAGTTAAATTTTGTTGCTCTTGGGTTGCAGCAAAGGTAACAATTACTTCGCACGCTACAGAAACTGTCAGCATTACCAAGTTTCTCGCCAGCGGGTAATCGCAAACGTCATCATTGGCGGCGGAAGGAACCCGATAGTGTTGGTTCCAAATTATTTCGGAGTAATCGGCGGCTAATCCGACGTGCACGCAGGGAATGGAGGCACTCGCACAGTAATCTTTGACTGCTTGCCGCCCGATGCTGTTATCAAAAGTATCGATCGCCAGGGCGCTGTTGGCAAGCAGTCGATCGACATTGGCGGGTGTCAATTCCTTTGAGTGCACGTCAACGCTGACGGACAAAGCGCGGTACAGGTTGTTGGCGAGAATTTTGGCTTTGAAGGCGCCGATGTCCGATCGATAGTAGGGTTGAGTGGAAAGGTTGCGCTCTTCGATGCGATCGCGATCGACGACTCTTAACTGGCAAAAGCCCGATCGCGCCAGACTCTCTACAATATTCGCACCCAAAGCACCCGCGCCGCACACCGTTACCGGGAAATTTTTAATCAGCGACATCACTGCGGCACTTCGGTAAAGTTGTTCGTGAAAAAATATACTCATAGTAATTGGTAATTGGGAATTGGGAATTGGGAATTGGGAATTGGGAATTGGGAATTGGGAATTGGGAATTGGGAATTGGGAATTGGGAATTGGGAATTGGGA
>NZ_JAEQDE010000090.1:0-24284 GCF_020737865.1 Microcoleus sp. PH2017_35_SFW_U_B | reverse complement strand
ATCTGGTTTTTGAAGAGGGCGAAGCATGACCGCATATAAGTTATTAGTTATAATCTCCTATTTTCTGCGGTCATGCTTCGCCCCTACGGATATATTCGCTGGCATTGAGATGACCCCAAATTAAATGCTGTAAAGCTTATCTATCTTCGACTACTCCGACTAATGACTGCAAGTCAAAATCCTTGTCCAAGCCACTGAGACAAATACCAGAACTCATAACTGTTAAGTCATTTTTGGCGATCGCCGAACTATGATGTTCTCCACTAGCGCTAGTCCATTCAACCAACCAATAATCAGCGCGATCGCTAAAATCCCGCAACTCACCGCCGCCCATCTTCAACGCCCGCTGCAAGCGCTGTTCGTCGCGTACTTTCGGAGCGAAATCTTTAATATTTCTAGTCGCCAATTCATAAACAATTCGCATTTCCGGCGTCATTCCTTTAAAGCGAACATCTTGAGGCAAAATCAACTTTTTCAAAGCATCTTTCAACTCCTCACATAGCAGCGGATCGGCGCGCCGATCAATCTCTTCAAACCACAAACAATTACCGTCCCACCGCGCCACAATCTGCTCGAACTGGGAGCTTTCACTCACTAAATGTACTGCTACAGGTTTAGCAAAACCCACGCGCTGTTTAGCATCAGACTCGTTAACAGGATAGGTCAGCCAACTTTGCCCTTGTAGCACGCGAGCTAATTGCAAGCGAATCGGTACAAGCAGTTGCAAATACTCGGCGACTTGTGGCAAACTAGGTTCCTCAACTACAGCAGCAATTTTATTATTAATTGCCTCCAAAATAGCCCATCCTTCAAAGTTGCGCTGCTGCAATTGAAAAGTATAAATCATGCCACATATCTTTGTCCGCACCCTTCCCCCTCGAACGCAAGGAGCCAGGAATTGAGTATCGAGCAGTTCCCCTTCTTGGGCCGCGAGTTGGCTGATAATCTTGCGGATATTTGCCATGGAAGTGACCTCCTTCAACAGTTGACAGTTGACAGTTGACAGTTGACAGTTGACAGTTTAAGAGCGACCTTTACCTAGAAGGAAGAGGATTGGAGTAATGAATAGTCTGATTTTAATTTCTCCCTATCGGGGAGAGGCTTTCAACCAATTCTTTCTGGTAATTTTACTTGTTTTTACACGATCTGCATATAAACTAAGAGAATATAAACATTTACTAACAATCTTGACATCAAGGGAATTCCGAATATAATATTGAGCAAGTATTCAAAGTTAACGTTGTAAAAATATCAAGTAAATATGCTGCAAAAACTCTGTTTTAAGTTAGTAGTAGTGACAAGTCTGACACTTCCTATTGTTGGCTCTGCCCAAGTAGCTAAAGCTCAGAACACTCATGGAGCTACTGCTTATTCTCCGACTTCTGACGCCACCGGTATTAGTTGGGATCATGGTACAGAGAAAGAAGCACTAGATGCAGCAGTAGCCGCCTGCAATCAACAAAGTGGTGGGGCTAACGATTGCCAAGCGCTGACCTCTAATACCAATAATTGTGGAGCGATCTCAGTAGGCAAAGGAGGAGCAGGTGCGGGCTGGGGCGATGATAAAGCAGCAGCAGAAGCTCAAGCTCTCGCTGCTTGCAGCGAACTGGAAGGAGGCAACTGTAAAATTCAGCTTTCAGCTTGCAACAAGTAATTGAATGATGAATTTTTGTCGGAGTGGTGTATATTTTCTCTTGTAAAATAGCTGAGAAAATAGCCATATTATGTCCGTTTATTTACGCGAGAAAAATGGTTTCTAGTGAGGACTTTAGTCCGCAGAAAGAAGGACTAAAGTCCTCACTACAAACCAGTAGGGTGCGCCGCAGCGCACCTTACCCAATTAATCTCCTACTTCAGAGGTAACTGCATCCGGCGGCAGCAAACTTTCTAATCTATCTTTAGACCAGTATTCAGTAGGATAGGCGAGTGCAATAATATCAGAAAGTCGAATCAACCACGTAACTTGTCCGTAAGCATCGGTATTTTCCCCGTGTTCGTTAGGGGGAACTATCACCAAAAGTTCTGCAAACTCCCCGAACAAATTAATCGGGATGCCGCCGAAACTACTATTATTTGTTTTAATCCAAACTTTACAGCCTCGATCGAGGGCTTCTTGGAGTCGCTGGGACAGTAAAGTGGATTTTTTGACCTGGGATTTTTTGGCTTTCGACTTTTTTCCCATAGTTTTAAGAAGTTAAAGTAGTTGTACTGTGAGTTGCACGGTGGGTTACACAGTGGGTGGAGATTGGAGTGCGATCGTCTTCTAGGGCTTCGTTAACGCGATTTGCTATTGAAACTGACAAAACGAAAAAGGACGATCGCCCGATCGACACCCTACCAGTCTAGTCTATAAGAAAGTGCCACACTGCGATCGCCATAACAATTTAATTACAAAATCGGGAAATGAGCTGCGGTATCAAGTTACAGAGTGAGTTAACAGTCTCCGTATTTATACTGTGCCCAAATGCAGTATAATCGGCGAAGTCTTCCCAAATCGTTTAACTAAAACAATGGACTGGCGAAAGCTCATTCATCCCAACCCGAAAACTTCAACAATTCAACCACCAGCGCCAGAAACTCGATTGTCTGTAGAATTCCTGTTGGGGCTGTTTGCGGCGGGATGGACAGAAGAGCAAGTTTTAGAGAAATATCCTACACTCACTTCCCCCAAGCTGCGCGCTGCTTTGGCTGCTGCGGATTCGCAGTTAGTTTCATCCATCGCCAATCCTGAGTTACTGGAAATTATCGAACAAACTAGGGAAGAGTTGAGAATCGAGAAAAAGTTGCCGCTTGAGGAGATTGATTGAGGGAGATATTTGGGAGTAAAGTGCGATCGATTTTCGATGCTACTCAAAAATATCGATAATGCCCGATAATCTTCCAATTGAAGAGGACATCTTCCAATTTAGTCCCTGCACCGATATTGTGAACGATCGCAAATCTTCCCGAAGGCGATCGCACGTTGCTAACTATCCCGATATGAGACTCACCTCCACCTAGATTCCATGTTACTACATCACCCGGTTGATAATTATCTGCATTTCGAGTAACAGGTAACGATTTACCTTTTCGTTCAAAAAATACCATCAAATTAGGAACTCGGCGATGGTCGATATTCGGATCTGTGTTGGTCAAATTCCAATCTTTTGGATAGGCTGCAAAGTTCTGCCGCATATCTTCATGTACCTCTTGTTGCAGATCCACTTTTACCTGCCGAAATGCGCGAATTATGACATCGGTGCAAACACCTGTAGTCATCGGTACATCGCCACCAGGGTAGGGAATCGCTACATAAGCAGGATCGTAAGAATTGGTAATTTTAGTTTGGGCGATCGCATTATCGAGCACTTCACGAACTATCGGCGAAGTTACCGGCACTGTTGCGGGATTTAACTGGACAGTTGGAACAGAAATTGGCTTGACGCTTTTTTGCGATTGACAAGCAACACAGAGATAACTAATAATTAGAATAAACAAAAGAGTTTGCAGGCGATCGTACATTATTCAATCTCAATTTCTCCCTAAATTTTCTCTAACTATTTCCCTAAACTCCAACACCGCCTCAAGAGGATCGGGGCGTTGTACATACTCAGCCAGCAATGATAAATCTAAATTGGGCAATAACTCGCTTTGGTGGATTTTTTCATATTCGTCTCCCCGCAGATGATAAACTTCAAAGTGACGATTTTTCCAGAACCAAACTTCTTTGACGAGCCATGCCCGATTATATCATTTATCAGAATTCATGGGTTTAAAACCCCCGCAGGTTGGTGTCATGGGGAGCATCTCAGTTTTGTATTTATAGTGCGAGCGTCCCCGCTCGCGTATTGTACAATACGCGAGCGGGGACGCTCGCACTCAAAGAAAAAATATTTTTTACAAAACTGAGATGCTCCCGGTGTAATGTTTTTAGGGTGGGGTGTAAATCCCCATAGAAAAAACCTCCTACGACCTTTGTCAACTGTCAACTGTCAACTGTCAACTGTCAACTGTTTATCATCCCTGACAGGCAAAGCCACATCCAGAATTTCCATCAACAACTCCAGCCGCGAAGGACGAGACAACATCGGCACCAAGTTCGGCAGCGAGTAATAATCACCCGCAAATGTAAACGTTTCCACCGACACTTGCTTATCCTTCAATTGTTTTTCAACATAATCGCAGTAAGCGCCAACTCGCACAATCACCACATCAGGAATTACGCTCAAAGTGTGGCAGTATTTCTGATAAGCATCTGCAAAATAAGGTGCAGAGTTTTCGCCTTCATCTGTTACCATAATGAATTGCTCAACCACCTGCTTCTTAATCCGCATTGCTTCGATCGCACAACCGCAACTTGTGCCGCCGCCTGCGCGAATGTGCTTGAATGCGCGCTCCCAATCGCTCAATTCGCTGCCGTTTGCTTGCACTGGATAGGGCATCGTGTCAAAGGCGTAGACGAACAGCGCAGCCTCGGAAATGCCCGAAATCATGGCAGCGAGACGCTTGCCAACTTCGATCGCACTTTCCATACTTCCCGACTTGTCAACCAACAAACCCGTGGCTTTAACAATCTTGCCGCGCTTCTTCACCTGTTCGTTAGTCACCGCTTCCAGCTTCGCCGTTGTGGCTGCGTCGAACTTCGCGCCCGCACCGGCAACACTGGCTTTGTATGCAGAAACCCGATCGCACTTGGCGGCTTCATCCAACTTCGAGTCAATCAACAGCTTGACTTCCGGGTGATCCATCGCGCCGCGAGACTGAATTGATTTCAGGTTGTTGATGACTTCCTGCGGCGACATCGAATTAATCAGCGCTGCTAACACCGTTGGCGTGAGCATTTTGATCGCACCAACTGCGATCGTATAGGGAATCTTGTATTCAACAATCAAATTCGCCTGTTCCGCAGGAGTCGCAGCCTTCGCTAACTGCTTCAAAACAAATGCCAGCGAGTCTTCCGGCGGATTGTCCTTAAACAGAATAGCATTAGCTCGATCGCTCGGCTTGACGTGCAGAGTCGCGTATAAGTGCTTCATCGCCTTGCGGTTGCGGATGGCGGCGCGATCGAAAAACTGGGCATTCTTTTCGCGCGATCGCAGATAGCGAGTGACAGCAGTGCGCGCGCTGCGAGGCAGCTTATTTTGGTGCTGCTTCATAAAGTCCACAATCCGCGAAACCTCGTAGGGCGGGAACTCTTGCAACATCATAAACCCGGCGTCTCGGTGCTCTGTCAGCGCCGAAGTCAGCAAGTTTCCGGCAAAAACTTCCTTGTGGTCGCGCACGTCGCCGTGACGTTGATACCACACTGCTAAATGACCGTAAAAAATCGGATCTAATTCGATAATTAACTTGTGAATTTCTGTCACCTTTTCGAGTTGGCGGTGAGGTGTGGTGAGCAGACTGTTAAGCATTTCTAAACGTAAATCGCGCTCTGCTGTATTCATTGGTGCTGCCTCCAGTTGTGGTTTTGGATTGGCGATTTTGGATTTTCAATTATTAGGAATATCCAAAAATCTGCGGGTGGCAGTTGTTGCACGCTTGGCAATGAATATCGTAGTCACCGCGCAAGTTTGAGGAGCTTTGTTTTTTTAACCTTAGAAGGGTTGGTATGTAAGCTCTTCGGATTGGGGCGCGGCAACAACTGCTATTTTAAAACTATTTCAGGGAAAATTCTGGGATTTCGATCGCCCTTAAATCCGGTTCAACCCAAGTATTCCGGGCTTCCCAAGACATCAGGTGCTCGCGGGTGTAGTGGTTCCAGGGTAAAGTGCGATCGGCATATTCTGCAATCAAACCGTTAGCTAAATGTACGATCGAGCGATTCCGGCCTTCATCTGCCAGATACTCGCGCACAGTTTGCGCCCAAAATAGCGTTAGCGTTTCGTGATACCCGCTGTTTGGCGTGCTTTCAATGCCATTGGCAGAGTTGTAACGTTTGATGCCATTGCGAATTGCATCGATCGCCTCTGAGTCCGATTCGCCAAACAGAAAATACCATAAAGCAACGGTTAAATGGGCTTCATGCGTCCATTGGCTGCGCGGGAGGCTGCATTCTTGGAAGGCGTGGAGGAGGGTATCTATCTCGTAGGGCGATCGGTAAATTGCAAGTTTATTGCTCATAGCTAATACCCAATCAATTTCTTAGTCCGCGGAGGCGGACATCGTTTGTGTAGTAGCGGTTTCAACCGCCGACTCATGTCTTTTAACTTTTACTGAGTTGTTCCATGATGAACTTAATTTGCTTCTTGTTGCACTGACGTTTGCTCGCAGTATACTTCCATGTTTTGACACGGGAGTAATATTGATGAATTACCTCCAATTCTTCCCGATCGGCCAGCTCGAAAAGATACCAAATGCCATCTAGCTTTTGATAATGATGGTAATCATCGATCTTGAGAAAATCATCAGGCTTTTTCGGAGGTAATTTTCGTACCTTGTTTGCCAAGCAGAGTATCCGCGTCTCAGGATGAACGTAAAGTTCCTCTCTCCTAGAACCAAGTTGACGCCCATATCGGCGATCGCAAACAATTCCATCAACCAACACAACATCTCTTTCCACATAACCCCAAACATGGGAGAGAATATGTTTTCCAGACAGCGTAGTTATATCAAGAATTTGACACAATTCGTGGTAGATATCATCCCAATCTTGTCCTATTTTGCTCCGCAGCCAGCGAGATAAAGGCCCCAGACAATCAGAAAAATATTTGCTTTTTCTTTTCAGCTTGAGTAGATAAGGGTTAAAGATTCCATCAGTGCAAGCTGCCTCAGTAATTTCTTTCAGATGTCTCCGGTTTCCTGGTACTTTTTTTAAGCTAGCTCTCCAGCCACCGCGAGGCCGTTCGATGACGATTCTATCTAATCGGTGTTCGCTCATAGCAATTAACAATTGTAAATTAAATTATCCTAGTCATGGATGAACTTTTGACAAAGAAACAGATTTGTTTGCCTAATCTACGGACTACACCCAAAAAAATGCTTCATTCAGTTGACAGTTGACAGTTGACAGTTGACAGTTGACAAAAGAAAGAAGAGGATTAGAGTTAATGAATAGTCTGATTTTAATTTCTCCCTACAAGTGTTCCGGGTGTAAACCAATTCTTTCTGGCAATAAACCCGGTTTCTAGCCATCCGCGAGCAATTTATGTAAAATTTGACAAAGTTTAAAACACTTCGCGCAAGTCAAAAAAGCTTTAAGCACAGCCGTTCTTACCAGTTTTACCTAGCAGTGGACGCGCAAACCTCATCTAGAACTAGAGACTCGGAATGCTTCCCTAATTCGATCGCTCGAATATCAGTACCTTAGGGCAGTTATATTTACTAAAGTGTGTAAGCTTCATCAGTTAGGGCGCGAAGTGTTTCGTTTGTAACAAGGAATTCAGTTGTTCAAAAATTGGAAGTTCCGCGCAAGTTTAAAAAGCGGTTTAACATACCGATTGCTCTACCCCTGAGCTACAGCCTCTTAAACGAGACTGACAGGATTTGAACCTGTGACTAATCGGTGGTATCGTGTGTATGCGCTTCCTATGTTAGGGCGCGGAACTGAAGATTCAAGAGCGGATAGTTTCCCTTGTTTTCCATAAGGTTTGTAGTGAGGACTTCAGTCCTTCTTTTCTGCGGACTAAAGTCATCACTACAAACCTTTTTCATGAAGAAAGTTGAATCAAAGTGTTGTGATAGTAAAAGTCACCTCGCGCAAGTCAAGAAAGCCGTTGTTCATACGCAGGAGTTGAACCTGCAACTTTTCTTTAAAGAGAAATGCTCTACCAAGAGCGAGTATGTAAGCTTCCTTTGTGAGGGCGCGAAGTGGAACTTTTAACCGCGTGACAGATATAAAAACTTCAGGTATTAGAGGCGGCGCACGAGTCAGAGAAGCTTTGTTTTTTAGGAATTGAACCTACTATTCGATTTTTAGTCGAACGTTCGCCAGTTTGTAAGCTTCTTTAGTTGGGGTGCGCCTCGACAATTGATAATTTTTTATACCGCGCAAGTTTGAAAAGCTTTTGACAACTTCTAGCGTGTTTACCATTTCACCATAAAAGCCGAAGCCTTCAGCGGGACTTGAACCCGCAATCTTTTCAGAACTAGAACCCTAATGTTTGTAGGCTTCTCGAATTGGGGCGCGGAATAAAAGTAAATTCCTATCCGTAAACCGCCTCTGGGCGGACAATTAAATCACCGCTGGGACGGCGATCTAGCACGTAAGACTCGAAGCGATCGCTCTTGACATCAAAATGATTGGCTAGACGTTCCTGAATTGTTTTGTCGCTCATTCCTACCGTGATACCCAGTTGGTTTTCTGCCACATCATAGGAACGTCCTTCAAAACGAATGTGAACCATAACTGTTACCTCCTTAAGCGATTTTAGATTTTAGATTTTAGATTTTGGATTAGTAGCTTTTCTGCTGTTTAGTTGTGGCGTTAGTCGGTAAAAATTGCCAGCATTCGCATCTGCGCCCACACGACAATTTTTACATAAACAAACGCCGCTCTAAATGGTAAGCTTGTTTGAGATGGCGGATTTCTTCAGTCTTTTTTGCCGATCGCGCTCGATCGCAACTGTGTTGTTCTGAATCCGCCCCAGATTCGTTGAAATTCGGCTGTTTTGGTACAATATCTGACTCAGATCGAGTCAGTCTGTAACTGAACAGTCTCGTGAAAAGTAACAACATAACAATTAAGTCTCTATTGCAAGACTTTCAAATTGATGTTCCTTGAAATCTCGAACGCTATTTAGTTGTCAAGGTTCAGATTTGGTACAAAAAATGCAGGTTTTTGGCTCTCCTGCGCTTTCCATATGTTTATGCTACACACATACTACAGAAGTGTCAAGGGGGTAGGAAAAGTTTTTTAGATACAGGTATGTAGTTGCGCTTCAGCGCTCTTTCATATATATATTAAGAGCGCTGAAGCGCAACTACGTACCTAGTGCGATCGCGAACTTTGCACCCGGGCCCAGAAACCCGGTTTCTACGAGAAATACTGTTTGGTGACAAGGCATACACAGAGAAACCGGGTTTCTTGAATCCTGCGCGTAAATCCCGATCGCCCAACTGCTCAAACATCTTTAATATAGGAAATGCTATCGCGAATATTGTGGAAGCCCGCAGACTCGTAAAGTCGCAATGCACCGGAAGGATTTGCAGTATCCACGCCGAGAATCGCAGTCTCGACACCGGCAGCTTTCAGTCGCTGCAAACCAGCCAGCAACATCGCTCGTCCCAATCCAAGTTTGCGGAAACCGCGCCGCGTACCAAGAACAGCAATCCAGCCTTCATTTCGTCCAGTACGATCGCACTCCTCGACATTAATTTCGCAATAACAGAAAGCTGCAAAAGTCCCGTCAGCAGCAACTGCAATCAAGTCTAAATCCTTTCTGTAACTGGGTTTTGCTAAATCGTATTTGAATTTCTCGACTGTTAAATCGTGGTGATTCCAGTGATCGATAAACGACTGGTTGAACATTTCTACCCAAGCTTCCGAATCCTGTTCGCCGGGGAATAGACGCAGCGCAAAACCTTCTGGGAATTGGGCTTGGGCGATCGGTTCCGTGAGCGATCGCGCCATGCGACAAAAATAGCGATCGACCCTAAAACCGCAATTTGTGAGCACAGAAATGCGATCGGCATCCTGTGTCCTAACCCCCGATCGCAGCTTCACCTGCGCGCCCCGCAATGATGCTACCTCGCGCATCCGCCTTTCGCCCCAAGCCACTGCCGCCGCTTCCACATCTCCGCAGCGCGCCTCGGGGCGGACTGAAAACGACAGCCAACCATCGATGACTGTCCCAGGTTCAGAAATCCACAACTCGGCAAAACCGATTAATTTGCCGCCTGCATCTTCCCAAAGACAGATATCGCGCGCTAAATCTCGGGACGGTTGGTTAAATTCTTGTTGTAATTCCGAGATGGAAGTGCCTTGATCGAGCCGATCGACTTCTTCGCAAGTATTGATTAAATCGGCGATCGCAGTTAAATCGCTTTCGCCCGCATAGCAGCGCGCCGAGAGATTTGCCATCATAGCTAATCACCATTTTCGGTTATCGATCAATTTTAAAATAGCTTGGGCGATCGATCGAAGTGCGATCGTCTTCCAGGGCTTCCCTAACTGGTGAGTCGATCGGGCGATCGGGCGATCGACATTTCTGTTCAGAATCCGCCGATCGTGGTACTAAGATGTTTGTTAAACGAAAAAATGTGCTTTTCGCGACCAAAGTAACAAATTGTTACTTTGTTTCTCAGGAATGAGACCTCTGTCTCATTCCTTAGATATATTCAAGACCATCAAGTTCGTCACCAAGTTGACCAACTGAGATAAGAAATAATTTTTCGTCTAAGTTAAGGAGAACTCAATGCTTGACGCTTTTTCAAGAGCTGTAGTTTCAGCCGATGCCAGCACCTCCACCGTTGGTGATATTGCTGCCCTGAGAGCTTTCGTTGCCAGCGGCAACCGACGCTTGGATGCTGTAAACGCGATCGCCAGCAACGCTAGCTGCATGGTTTCCGACGCTGTTGCCGGTATGATCTGCGAAAACCAAGGCTTGATCCAAGCCGGTGGTAACTGCTACCCTAACCGTCGCATGGCTGCTTGCTTGCGCGATGCAGAAATCATCTTGCGCTATGTCACCTACGCCTTGTTGGCTGGTGATGCTTCCGTTCTTGACGACCGTTGCTTGAATGGTTTGAAAGAAACCTACGCAGCTTTGGGCGTACCCACCACCTCCACCGTGCGTGCAGTTCAAATCATGAAGGCTCAAGCCGCTGCTCACATCCAAGACAACCCCAGCGAAAAATTTGCTGGTGCTAAGTTGCGGAAAATGGGATCTATCGTAGTTGAAGATCGTTGCGCCAGCCTCGTTGCCGAATCTTCCAGCTACTTCGACCGTATCATTTCTGCACTGAGCTAGTCAATTGCTAATCGCAATCCGCTCAGCAAAATTGAAACTACGCTCACTGTCAAAATCACTTTAGGAGATTTAAGGAAATGAAATCAGTTCTCACCACCGCTATCGCCTCTGCTGATGCAGCAGGTCGCTTTCCTAGCACCTCTGATCTAGAATCAGTTCAAGGTTCTATCCAACGCTCTGCTGCTCGTTTAGAAGCTGCTGAAAAATTGGGCGCCAACCTGGATGCAGTTGCTAAAGAAGCTTATGATGCTTGCATCAAAAAGTATCCTTACTTGAACGAATCCGGTCAAGCTAACTCCACCGATACTTTCAAAGCAAAATGCCACCGCGACATCAAGCACTACCTGCGCTTGGTTCAATACTGCTTGGTAGTTGGCGGCACAGGCCCTCTTGATGAATGGGGTATTGCTGGTCAACGCGAAGTCTATCGCGCTTTGAGCTTGCCTACTGCTCCTTACGTTGAAGCATTAAGCTTTGCTCGTAACCGTGGTTGCACTCCTCGCGATATGTCTGCTCAAGCTTTGACTGAGTACAACGCTCTTCTTGACTACGCCATCAACTCCCTGTCCTAATTAATTAGACAGGTTTGTAATGTCGTGACTGGGTAATTTTTACCCCGACAAGTCTAGGAAATCTTGGCTCGTTGCTCTACCGATTTGGGTAAAGTAAGGGTAAAGAATTCCTGGGCTTGTTATTGTGTTTTAATAGGCATATGCTAATTTCTATCGGGCATCGGGCATCGGGCATCGGGCATCGGGCATCGGTAGCCCACTCTCCTCTTCTCCCATTCTCCCCCTCCCCACTCTATGGATAAACGATTTTTTAGTTTTTTTAATTTAACAGAAGACCAGGCGATCGCCCTTTTAGATACGCCACAAGACCAAATCGGCGAAGAGGATTCCCGCTACATAGCCGCTTCCCATTTGATAAACTTTCCCACAGATCGATCGATCGCAGCACTGATCCGAGCAGTACAGCAAACCGATCCGGTGCTAGAAAACCGGATTGTGCGCCGCAAGTCGGTGGAAACCTTGGGAAGACTGCAAGCTGTCCAAGCATTGCCGGTGATTCGCACCTGTCTGAGCGATGATGACTGCTACACCGTCGAAAATGCCGTTTGGGCGATCGGCGAAATTGGCACTCAAGACGCCGATATGTTAGAAGAAGTTGCTCAATTGCTCGATAAACCAGGACAAACCTACCGAGTAATCATCCACACCCTGACTAAATTAGATTATCAACCAGCCGAGACCAGAATTCGCAAATTTGTTGACGATCTCGATCCACCGACTGCTAGTGCTGCGATCGCCGCAATTTGCCGCCTAACCAGAGACTTTTCTAAAATGGGACAAGTTGTCGCCATGCTGCAACACAAAAATGTCCTAGGGCGCAGACTATCAATTCAAGATTTGATTGACGCCCACCACTACGAGGCCATTCCCAACATTGCCAAATGTCCCGTATCTTTAGTCTTTCGCCTCAGGGGAATTCGGATGCTAGCAGCAGCCGGAATCGCCGACAAATCCCTTACCTTTGACACCATTCAACCCTATTTAGAACAAACCTTACGGGATAAACCAGGGGATTTGGATTTAGTCCACAGCTATGAAGAATTACCAGAATTACCGTTTCTGATTAACCAATTATACGAAACAGATTTTGGTCGTTGCTATTTAGCAACTAAAACAATTTTAGAACATTATTCAGAGGAGGCACCATCTGCACTTTTTGCCACCTTTGCCGAAGAAGCAAACAATGACTATGGAGCGCATTTTCATGTAGTAAAATTGTTTGGTTGGCTCAAACACTCTCCCGCCTACGATTTGTTATTGGAAGCTTTGAATAACCCCCAACCCCAGTTTCAGAAATCCCGTGCGGCGGCTGCGATCGCCCTAGGGGAACTCGGAGAAAAGCGTGCCATTCCAGAATTGAAAACCTGTCTGGAAACTAAAATCTGGGATTTGAAGTATGCTGCATTAATGGCACTAGAAAAACTTGGTGATGTTAGTGGTTATGAAGTTGCTGCGGCTGACCAAGATTGGTTAGTTCAAGCTAAAATAGATGCTCATACTTCTTTAACATCTGAAATATAGTAGGGACACGGCAGTGCCGTGTCCCTACAGCCGGACACGGCAGTGCCGTGTCCCTACCTGAGACGGGAGGCAGAAACCGGGTTTTTTTACCAAAATACTGCATCCCAGCTTTTAATACTGGTAAAAACCCGGTTTCTTAGATATTTATGCGTCCAGGATTGTTAATTCAGCTTAAATTAGAAAACCTAAAACCCCAAAAATTATGACAACAGATGCTTTGTTTGAAAAACTAAAACACCCGAATCCTCATATGCGCGATCGGGCAATGTTTGAAATTGCCGATTCCCGCGATGAAAATACAATTCCTCGACTGGTGGCCATTTTAGACGACGAAGATGTCACCTATCGTCGGGCGGCGGTGAAGGTGTTAGGTGCGATCGGTGAGGATGCCATATCACCGGTGGTTGACGCCATGTTAAACAGTGAGAATGTGACTGTGCGAGGGAGTGCGGCGAAGGTATTGGCGCAAGTTGCGATTAATTATCCAGAGTTGCCTTTCCCAGAAGTGGGCTTGCAGGGATTGAAAAAGGCGATCGATGATGCTAATCCTGTGGTGCATATTGCAGCCGTGATGGCCTTGGGGCAGATGGGTTCCTCTGCGTTCGAGATTTTGGTGGAATCGCTGAATACAACGGATAATGTAGCGGTACAGGTGGCGATTGTGAGTGCATTGGCTTCTGTGGGCGATCGACGTTGTGTAGAAGTTCTCACCACATTTGCGAATGATGAAACCGTGGATTCCTATGTGCGGGAATCAGCGACAAGTTCTTTATCGCGATTGGATTTGGTGATGAATTATAAGCGTGCAGAATAGTTAGGTTTATAGTAGCGTGTTGAACGATATGTAAGCAAAAATTGTAATGGTCAGAAAAACTCACCCAAAGCCAGAAGTTGAGGATGCGTTGAGATATGCTGAAAAAAATGGATGGCGCGTTGATGTTGGTGGTTCTCATGCTTGGGGGAAAATTTATTGTCCCTACAACGATAAAGAGTGTAGAAGCGGGATTTTTTGTATATCCAGTATTTGGAGTACCCCAAAAAACTCAGGGAATCATGGAAAACAAATTCGCCGAGTAGTGGATAATTGCACAAAGCATAACGATGTGAATGAGTCTTCCTCGGAGGAGGAATAAAAAATGAACGAGTATGATTTTACTTTGAAGTTTAATCTGAACAATTCCCCAGCCGATCCTGATGATTTTATTGAGAGACTGTATGCAAGTGGCTGTGACGATGCCTTAATTGGAGTTGGAAATAAAGAATATGTAGCACTAAATTTTATCCGCGAGGGATCGTCGGCTTATGAAGCTATTTCTAGTGCGATTAATGATATCAAAAAAGCTGTTCCAAGTGTTACTCTAATTGAAGCAGCACCAGATTTAGTTGGCTTGACGGATGCAGCTAAAATTCTGGGTTATACTCAACTGCAAATGAGAAATCTCTCGATCGAAAGCAAATCAAGATTTCCGATTCCTGTTTATGAAGGTACACATTCTATTTGGCATTTAGCGGAAATTTTAATTTGGTTGCGCGAAAATCGAATGCACTCAATTGATGATACGCTGTTAGATATCGCTCAAACCAATATGAATATTAACATTGCCACGAGTTGGCAAAAGATCCCTCTTGATACCCAAGAAAGTATCAAGGCGCTGGCTGTTTAGACTGGTTTGTGCGATATTACTGAGGCACATTGCAATCTAAGGAAAACACCAATGAAAATTAAAGTCAAAAATCTTGGTGCCCTAAAACAAGCCGAATTCACCCTTGGCGAGTTGACAATTATTTGTGGCGGCAACAATACCGGAAAGACCTACGCTACCTATGCACTGTTTGGCTTTTTGTTTACTTGGCGGCAGATTTTGGCGATCGAAATCAACGACGATAATATCCAACAACTCCTTGCTGACGGCGTAATTCATCTAGACATACAAGAATATGTCAAACAGGCAGAGCAAATTGTTTTTAAAGCTTGTCAAGTTTATACACAGCAATTGCCTCAGATTTTTGCAGCACAGGCTAAAAGATTTAAAAAAACAGAGTTTCAGGTAAACCTAGACATCAAAAATATTACCTTGGCAAGCCAATTTCAGTCAACACTAGGATCTGCAAATGTCGAATTATTCTCGATGACCAAAAGAGAAGATAGTAGAGAATTAGTTGTCACCTTGCTCGTTGAAAAAGAAAAGGCAAAAATTCCCAATGAAATAATTAAACAAACCATTGCCGATGCACTGAAACATATTATTTTTGACGAAATTATTCCTCGTCCTTTTATCGCTAGTGCAGAGCGAACTGGTGCAGCTATTTTTCGCAAAGAGTTGAATTTTGCCCGTAATAGATTGCTTGAACAAATGGGTAAAAGCAACAATAATATCAATCCAATGCAGCTTTTATTTAAAGCTTATCAGGACTACGCTTTGCCAATCAAGACAAACGTTGACTTTACGAGGGAACTGGAAACCATTGTTAAAAAAAGCAGTTTTATTGCTGAGGAACATCCTGATATACTGGCAGATTTTGCTGACATAATCGGTGGCCAATACACTGTTACTCGTAATGATGAACTTTATTATGAGCCGAATGGTAAAAGGCTCAAGCTTTCTATGGATGAAAGTTCTAGTGCTGTGCGTTCTCTATTAGACATCGGTTTTTACCTAAAACATGAGGCTCAGATTGGTGATTTACTGATGATAGATGAACCAGAATTAAATCTACATCCTGAAAACCAGCGCCGCGTCGCACGGCTATTTGCCCGCTTGGTAAATCTGGGTATTAAGGTTTTTATTACCACCCACAGCGATTACATTATTAAAGAACTGAATACGTTGATTATGCTTAACCATGACAAACCTCATCTGAAGCGAGTTGCTGAAGAAGAAGGTTATCGGGAAGTAGAACTAATTTCGTCTAACAAAATCAAAGTTTATATTGCGGAAGAGGCAGGGAGTACAAAAACAAATAAATGTCAAACGCTGACACCAGCCGATATTGACCCAGAAATGGGTATTGAAGCCCGCAGTTTTGATACAACTATTGAAACGATGAACAGGATTCAGGAATCGATTGTTTGGGGTCAGGATTAATGTCTGATATTGCTATCCTCAAAGAGATGATTAAGGAAAGTGCTACAGTACCATTGGAAGAACACAAAGGTAAAAAGCAAGTTATACTCAAAGAGCCTCCGCCTGCTGACTATTCTGTCACGATTGATGGAATGCCTGATGATGCTCAAGTTATTGTCATTAAAGCCGATGCTTTCCCAGCACCAAACAAGATTTTTACCAGCTCAAAAGGTCAGTGCAAACGTGCTGATTTTGTGATCGTTGCTGATACTCCCACAGAAAAAATCATCTTTTGCATTGAGATGAAGAAAAATAAAGACCAGAATAAAAACATTATCCAGCAACTAACGGGCGCAAAATGCTTTGTTGACTATTGTCAGGAAATCGGCAAAGCATTTTGGAATCAACAGAACTTCCTTGAGGCTTATGAATATCGTTTTGTCAGTATCGGTCATATTAGCATTTCCAAAGGAAAAACACGTAATAGTCGCTCAACTGAGACTAATGACCGTTTAACTGAGATTCATGACCGTCCTGATAGGATGCTGAAAATTAGTAGACCCAATAAACTTCAGTTCAATCATTTGATCTACGGGAGATCATAGTCTGGTGAACCTCAAAATCAGCGCTTCGGGACTTAGCTTTTACTTTCCAAACAACTTTTCACCTTTACCCCTTTCTCCTTTCAACCTTAAAAACATCCTCAATACTTTTCCCAGCCGTTTTATCCTCCCAGCCCATTGCCATCAAAAAACTCTCAGCAGACGCAGTTTCCACCAAATCAACCCCCCATTGTCCAGGTTGCAACGCTTCAGCATCACTACTCAAGGGCGGAGTCTTCTTAAATCCCGCTAAAATCAGAATATCAGGAAAATTATCATCAACTTTTCCTTGACTCATCCGCTTATTTACCAAAGCTTCAGCGCAAAACTCCCCAACTTGAGGTGGCGCAAAATCATTAGTAGAAAATAAAACTTCTACCATCCAATGCGGATGATTTAATTGACGACACTTAATCTCAGGATATTGACTTAAACCCTCAGCAAATACCAGAGTCAAATCTTCTCTACTTAAAGGTTCAAAAGCACCCTCGGGCAGATCGAAATTATGGGAAAGCAACATCCGCCCTGTTCCAGATTCTGTCATATTTTTAGTTACTTAATTTGAGAAATTGCTAACTTAATTACTCCTTGCACAGCCGCTTCCGATTCCTGGGCTAATGCGGTTTGTAGCGGCTCGATCGCACTTCGATCGCCCACTTTCATCAAAGACAAGGCCGCCGCCCTGCGACTTTCGCCATCGCTGCTGTGATGCAGCAACTCTATCAGGTTGGGGATTGCAGGCTTATAGGCGAGATTTCCCAAAGCAGCCGCCGCCTCGCAACGCACGTCAACATCAACATCCGTTAGAGACTTCACCAAAATCTCAAATAAGTCGGCTTTGGGCTCTTCCTGGGCGACTTTGGCGATCGCCCCAACCACCGCCCCACGCACCACAGGCGAATCAGACGCGATCGCCCGATACAAATACTCCTTCGCACCCGCCCCAATAAACGCCAACGCCCAAGCCGCATGACCGATCGTACTTTCCGGCAAATCGGTAGATGCTAAAATATCCAACAAAGCCTGCACAGACGGTTCCCCAATCCTCGCCAGCGCCCCAATCGACGAACCCTTAACCACCGTATCCTCATCATTTAACAAAGCATGAATTAAATTAGGAACCGCCGTCGGATCGCCAATCAAAGTCAGAGTTTTACCAGCAGCACGCCGTACAACCGGATTAACATGATTCGCCAAAGCATCCAACAAAAAAGGAGTCGCCGCTTCACCAATTTCCGCCAGAGTTTCCGCACAACGCAGTCGAGTCATCCCCCGCGTATCACCCAAAGATTCAACCAGACTCCTCAAAAGCTCAGCATCATTAACATCAAAAGTATCTAAATCTATTTGTTCAGTAACTTGTTGAAGCAAAGCATCTGTTTCGGCATGAGCTAACACAATTGCAGCATCTTGGGATTGAGCATTAGAATTGACCATCATTGCCACCTAATTATTAGTAGTTATCGCCGCCAATTGAGTGCGGAGACTGTCTAGTCCAGCATCAATTTTAGCAAGTTCCGGCTCAATTTTAGCCATAGCTGCTTTCTGTGGTAGCTTAGCCTTTTGTGCCGCCGCCATCGTTTCATTCACCAAACGTTCCCGATACCGCTCAAATTCGGCAATGACTTCCACCAATTCTTCAGCCTCTATCTGTGTTGAATCTTCTGTTAAATCTGCGGCAGATTCATCAAGATCAGATGTTGTCAATTCTTCGTTTTCAGACATAGTTTTGATAGTTTAATAACAGTTGGAAAATTTTAGGCGATCGAGTTTAGTTAAACTCACATCCTACAGCATTCTTAGGAACTGGCAAGATGCCAGTTCCACAACCAATTAATTTTCTTGTGGGGTGGGCATCTTGCCCGCCCAGTTGCTTGTGGGGTGGGTATCCTGCCCGCCCAGTTGCTTGTGGGGTGGGTATCCTGCCCGCCCAGTTTCCTGTGGGTGGGCATCTTGCCCGCCATGAAAAAATATTGACAATAGTTGAATTTGACAAATCAAAAAGCATTTTTTCCAGAGACTTTAACGTGACACCGCACCAGCCCCAGAAACTCTCAAGCGATTGTGTTCCAACAACTCTTCTAAAACAGACGGAGAAATACAACGACGCTCAGAACAGTATGCCATTTGTTTAACCCCATTGCTCATTTGAACCGTCATCACCCGCACTCGAAAATGATCGTTAATAAACCAACAGCGTTCCTGTCCTTGATTTGTCTCATATTCCGTCTCAATAGTCAATACCCCATCATCAGCAAAATGGTAAATACCAATTACCGGAATACCTTCAACGTAGCCTCTATTTCTGAGAAACTTACCCATTTTCGGGTTATTGGGATTCGGTAAATCAATCAGAATTGCAGCATAATTTTGGTTCGGGATGGCATCATCCAAATTATCTTGCCACATAAAACTGCATCCCCCACTAACCAAAGCAGGATCTACATTTTGCTGTTGACAAACCTCTAAAACTCTGGGATCATCAATTGATAAGACATCAATCATGACATTGGATTCTCCCGACTCATCAGCAGCAGCAGTATCAAAATTGTGGACTGTTCGCTGAGTGAACCAAACGCCCTCACTCTTGCGAAAGAAATCCATCATAGTCATCGGTGGTGTTAGCAGCATTTCTATGTCAACTTAGCGAGAGGAATCAAGTAGCATCGGAATTATTGCCGAAATTAGGAGACGGCTTTTGGAGTGTCCCTACAATATTATTTTGGGTAGGGAGACGGCACTGCCGTGTCCTCTATATCATTCCTTCCCCTTGTGAAGGGGGATGGGAGGAGAATCCGATCGAATTTTGGTTAAGAAAATTAACTTTCTGGCGATCGCACAACAATCAAATTCTAGGATAAATGACACCGGACAACTTTGAGCAATTCCATCAATAAATCTTCAAAAATATAATGGCACTTCGTCAACACTCATTTTTCCTCTCTGAACCCCTTACTCTCACAGAAGTTTTACAAGCTATCGAGGAAAGCAAAAGCCTAGCTCAAACCAACCTCCAGGGAATCAACCTCAGCCAAATGGATTTATCCGGGATTGATTTGAGTGGAGCAAATTTGATTGGCGCCAACCTCAGCAAAACTAATTTCCAAGGTGCAAATCTCCAGGGAGTAGATTTCCGGCGCGCCAATCTCCGAGACGCCAATTTGAGTGGAGCAAATTTACAAGAAAGTTATTTTTTTCGAGCTGATTTACAAGGTTGCAATCTAGTTGATTCCAAGCTAGAATCAGCTAAATTTAAATTAGCTTTATATGATAGCAAGACTATGTGGCCAGAAGGATTTAATTACCAAAAATCCGAAGCTATTGGCCCGAAAGCTAGTCTGAGCGGAGCTTTTTTGAATGCAGCCAATCTCCGAGGAGCGGATTTGAGTTATTGCAATCTGCGAGGTGCTTATCTCAGTGGAGCGGATTTAACTGGAGCAAATTTAGAAGGAGCGGCATTAAGTGGCGCTAATCTTCAGAATGCTTTTTTAACTGGTGCTTATTTGCGAAATGCCATGTTAATTGGAGCTGAATTGCAAGGCGCAGATTTACGGGCTGCTGATTTGACTGGAGCAAATTTAGATCAATTGCAAAGTATTGCGGGTGCTGATTTCAGCTTAGTACAAGGATTGAGCGCCCAAACCAGAGCGATGCTTTGCAGTCGCACTGCCAAGGAGTTAGGTACTTGGAACTGTTATACTCGGAATAATACAGCTCAAAGTCTTGGTTGTTAAGGATATTTCTTCAGCTAACCCAAACAGGATTTATATCTTCTCCGGTCAATTTCCCGCAATCAAAAGGTTCGTAGTGAGGACTTTAGTTTTCTCATTTTTGCGGACCAAAGTCCTCACTACAAACCAATCTTAGCTTGAGGGGGCGTCGTCGTAGAAAATCCCTAAATCAACATCGACAATCTCACAGCGATGCACCCCTCTTCCTTCTTCCTTCTTCCTTCTTCCTTCTTCCTTCTTTTATAAATTGCGTTCCAAATCGAACAGAAAACCGTGAATATACTCCTCAGTCCACTCCTCACCATAGAACCGCAGAAACATCCCCCTCGCAGGATCTTTCGCCGCACGATAGTTGATATAATTGCGTTGAGCCTGAAGAATCTCGACCAATCTCTGACTGTCAGTGACTGGTTGCGCGCGATCGACCAAATCGAGATAAGCTTGTAGATAATCCTTAAAAGCATCAAACACAAGAGTTTGCACCGCCTCAGTTTCCTTAGGACGAGTCCACAGAAAAGCCGGAGAAAAGAAAGGTTTTGCCTCTTCCGGAAAATCCCCGCCCCAGGGCAAATCTTTTTGATACTTGTTAAAAATTGGTAAAATCGGCTCTGAGTATTGCTTTTGATAGGCCGCATCATGAAAAAGCGGCTGCATATCCAAAGCAATCAAATGTCCCCCCGGTAAAGTCACCAAATCCGCCCCAAAAAAAGGCAAATCATAATTAATTTGCGGGAAAATCACAAAATTCAAAACCTGAAGAGCATCACCGCCCTCAACATGAGCCGCCCGAATTTGTCGCAGTTTGGGCGATTGAAAAGCATAGCTAGTAGTGACAACCAACTGCTCTTTTTTTCCTTTCCCAGTGATACATTCTTTTTTTTCAAAACCTGCTGGAATCGGATATGGAGCTAAGTCAAGTCGCTCCCTGAGCAGTGGGATGGCGTAATCTAAAAAAGGCTGATAGAGAGTCATTTTTAATTTATTTTGTCCCGGCGGGAACCGCTAAGGGAACAGCATCTTCAAACAAAAACTCGTACAAAAAGCGCTCTGACCATTCATGACCAAAATAGCTGCCGAACAGCCCGGATGCGGGGTCTCTTTCTGCACTATACTGATCGTATTCTTTCTGTGCTTTCACAATCCGCTGAATTTCTTCGGGAGTTGTCAGGGGAGTAGCTTGCTGTAGCATTTGCCAGTACAACTGGACGTATTCTTGATAGGCGGGAAACAATTGGTTCACTACTGTTTCGGCGTCGGTTTTGGCAAAGAGCAAATTCTTGGAAAAATACTGGTTGGCATCATAAAACTTCATTTCTAAGTCTTGTACCAACGAGCTGTATTTAGCTCGAATTTCGGTCAACGGTTCGATATACTTGTCTGTGTAAGCCCGATCGCGAAATAACGGCTGAAAATCTATCACCACCAAGATTTTCTTTTGTCCAAACGCTAAAAAATCAATCCCTAGCAACGGCACATCGTAATTGTGGCTTGGATAAATGACACTGTTAAAAATTTGTGCCGTTTCCCCAGCATCGATGTAGGTGTAGCGAATTTTTCGCAATTCAGGGCATTGATAACACCAGCTTTGAATTGTGGCGGGATTTTTACCTCTTTCACTCACCACAGATTCCAATCCAGAGGGAATGGGACGGCTCTCTAGTGCAAAGTTCTCAAACAGTTCTTTTTCTAGAAATTGCTGAAATGGCTTAAACATAGATTATAATTTAGCTCCTTCAATCTCTCCCTGAACACAGGATAATAGGCGATCGCCCTGGGCCTAGTCTCTTTTATGGATAACAAAGTAATATTTCGTTATGAAACCAAACGTGCGATCGCACTTAATCTAATGAAGACTTTTACCACACTCTCATCTTTGATTCTCTCAAATGTAACAAATCTTAATCAACTTTCTCATAATTCTAGTCTATAACTTGAATTGTACTCAATTCCCTCCGGACAATTTTAATAGCTATGCAATTAAGTGAAAGAGCAAAACAATTAATTCCCAAAGCGAGAATTGTCAGCTTTGCTACTTGGAAAAATATCTATCCAGATGAAGTAATTGCCATTTTTCAAAAGGCTGACGATGAAAGTCGATATCTCACAGATGAAGATTTAGAAATCATCAAAAATCTGGTTCCCGATACCTCTTCAATGTTAGAACAAGCAAGATTGCTGCGAGAGCAAGCTCCTAATCTTGTATCGAATGCCAGGGAAAAGGTGTTAGCCGACTTTCCAAATATCACCGAACCAGACAATGACCTCTATCCTGCTGAACGCGCCGAAGCTTGTTGGCGAGATTTTTGGCATTTCTTGCGCTCCGTCTCCTATAGCATAGCAGGGAAAAACCCGGAATTTACCAGTCAAGCAGGACTAGAAAACATGGAACTACTTTATCAAGAATTGCGAGTTCCCGTGGCGGCGATGCTCTGTGGATTACAACAATTAAAAATAGTCAGTTTACAGCAATTTAGTTCTGAGGAACAGCATTTATCTGGTCTTTCTTTTGACAATTTAATCGCTGGCTTAAAACAGTTCAATCAAGCTTGAACCGTTAATAATCACAGGAATTAACCACAGGCATTCAAGAAACCGGGTTTTTAACTCACATTCCTCGCACTTCAGGCCATATTTCCCGAAAAAACCCGGTTTCTGCCTCTAGAACTTGATAAAATATTCTTAATTGCGATCGAGCAAATTTTCTAAAGCCGCACCAACCACTCGATGATGGGAGTCTTGCCGCAGTTGACTCAACACCTGCTTCGCTTCTGGATCATCAAAATGCTTCAAAGCAGATGCAGTGTGCTGGCGAATCCCTTCATACTCAGAACTAGCCAGCGCCAACAACCGAGCCAATGCCGCTGCTTCCTGACTGCTTCCAGCTAAAGCACCGAGCGCGTCCACAGCCGCTTCCTGGGTGGTCATATCTTCCCCCGCCAAAGCTTCCACGCACACCTCAAACAGTTCGTTGTAGCACTCCATATCTACCAGCGCCCCCAAAATGCTGCGACGCACCAGCCAGTGGTCATCCTGAATAAAAGTCAGCACTAAATGAGACGCAGCGCACCTACCGAAGAGCGACAGGGAATTTGCCGCTTCGGCGCGCACATTGGGAGTGTTATCAAGTTTCATGATTTGCAGCAAGGCGGCGAAAGATTCGGCGCTTTGCTGTTGTCCAAATCCCCTGCTGACAAAGGTACGGACTAAAAATTCTGGGTCGTTGAGCCGAGCTTTTAGCAAAGGAACGGCAATCTCTGGTGTATAATCTTTCAGAGCTGCGATCGCCTTGAGTCGATATTGAAAATCAGAATTATCTAGAAACGCTTCAATTTCGTGAATATCCATAACCGCAACAGAGCAGGACTTTTCCTTACTTTAAACAACAGGGTTCACTTTGTGCAACTTACCAAAATTATCTTAACACCGAAATCTTTTTTTGACCGTGAACCTCGTTTCTTTAAACTCTCTCATCAAATCTCGTCTGAAAACTTCCGTATTTGAACCAATATTGTCGCAGTTCATGATGAGGTGTATGCAAACTCCCTTTCCCTTGATAGAGCATCACTTGTCGGTGATTTCCCATCCAAACTCGTTTGAGCGGTTCCACAGAAATTAAGCATCCTCCTAGACTGGTGATATATTGCTAAAATCTCTCAACGGCTGGGTAGTCTAAAGTTTCAAAAATCAAAAATTCACCTGAAAAAATTAGGTGACGGCTTCGTATCCAAGCCTGCATTTTTTTATCGGCTATTGGGGGTAATAGCTGGTAAAAGTATAGTCATCTATTACATGACACGGGAGGCACCCGGTCCCTCCCCTTTCGCTTTCACTTCGAGCGGATTAACCCGCCTCGGCTGAGCTACGCAGCTCTCTATCCCATTGCTGAAGGCATTTGGGATTGCTTTTC